>CAILMU010000106.1 GCA_903835325.1 uncultured Microcaldota archaeon
CCTGAGGCATCCGCATCCTTGCTCCCTGTTCGCTTCTGTGGGGTTTTCACAGCATGCATTCAACCAGCCTAAATTTAAATGATTTGTCCGCCATTCCACCCCATGCGAATAATCGCCGACCTGCATGTGCACAGCAAATACGCCCGGGCGACATCACCCCAGTGCAACATAGCGGGCCTCTCGCAAGGGGCGAAACAGAAAGGCATCGGCATCATGGCGAGCGGCGATTTCACCCACCCTGTTTATTTCGAGGAGGTGAAAAACGCGTTTTCGCGGGATCAACGTGATGCCGGGGATCCATCGGGCCTCTACGGATACGGCGGAATCCATTTCATCCTCTCCACCGAGATCAGCGTCATATACCGGGAAGGCGTTTCGAAAAACAGCCCGGGGTCGCAGCCTGTCACTGAAACCGATGAGCGCGCGAAGAAGATGCACCACGTGGTCCTGGCCCCTTCGCTCGATATAGTATCCCAGATAAACGACCGGCTATCCAAATACGGCAATCTGAAAGCCGACGGCCGGCCGATATTGAAGCTCTCCAGCCCTGCCCTGATGGAGGAATTGAACGCGATTTCCCCGAAAATCGTCCTGATTCCGGCCCATATCTGGACGCCGTGGTTCTCTGTCTTCGGCTCGAAATCAGGCGTGGATTCCATCGAAGAAGCGTTCCAAGACCAGGCGAAGCGCATCTTCGCGCTCGAGACCGGCCTGAGCAGCGACCCTGCCATGAACTGGATGCTGAGCTCCCTAGACAAGTACACTCTCGTCTCGAACAGCGACGCGCATAGTTTGGGGAAATTGGGGCGGGAAGCGAACGTGTTCGATCTTCCGGAAATCACATTCGATGCCCTCATCCACGCCATCAAGACAAGGGAAGGCTTCGTCAAGACCTATGAATTCTACCCCGAAGAGGGGAAATACCATTATGACGGCCACAGGGATTGCAAAGTCCTGCTTACCCCATGGGAATCCAAGGAAAAGAAAAGCATCTGCCCTGTCTGCAGGAAGAAGATAACTGTCGGTGTGATGCACCGCGTAGCCGACCTCGCAGACCGCAAATACGGGGTCGCTCCAGAGCGGGCTGTCCCGTTCAAGCACATCATCCCTTTGACCACGCTCATCTCGAAAGCTTTGAAGAAGCCGGAGACATCGACCGTCATCGGGGAGGAGATAAGCAAGCTGGTGCGCTATTTCGGGAACGAGTTCGCTGTCTTCGAGGCGAGCGAGGAGCAGGTGCGTCTCGCGACATCGCCGGAGATAGCAGACGCGATAATCCGCTCCAATTCCGGGCGTGTGCGCTGGGTCCCTGGCTATGACGGTGTTTTCGGCGAGCTCATCCTGGAGGACGGCAAGCCTTCAAAAAAAGCAATCGACAAGAAGCAGAAGAGGCTGGACGATTACTGATTCTGGACACCTTTCCTCTCCCCAGCTCCGAATATGTCCTCCCGGAGTTCCGAAAGGGACTGCCCGAGCATTCCGGCATATGCGTCGAAGGTCCGGTTATATCGCTTCAAGGATTTCACTATCGTGCCCACGCATACCGCGAGCGTGCACATCATCACCGGCAGCCTCGCTGAGCCATCCAGTTCGAAAAAATCCGCAAGATAGCTGACAGCCATAGCGCATGCGACTGATATCGATGCGGTCGTGATGCGGTCCCATCTCCTGTCTTCCTCGAACCTCTCCCGCACATCCGATTCGGATCTCTCGATCTTGAAAGCATCTATCGCATCCTCGAGGTCTCTTTCCATCCACACCGTGTGCACCGGTTTCCCTTCGAAGAAAATCCCATTCTCCCCGAGCTCCTTGGACGACAGCATCCGTTTCCTCAAACGATTGAGGTTCAGGCCGGTCCTCTCGAACTTCAACTTGTCGGCAAGGCGTGAGGAGTAGGCGACCTTCTGGAGCCTGGATTCATCAATGAGCATATGGCATATATGATGCCAAATGAGTCTTTTAAACTGTCTTTTTGTGGGTTTTTAGCATATTCGTCCCGACGGGCGCCAAACTCTTCCCACTGTCCTTCCTAGCCGTATACGCTCTCCGCTCCGTTTTCTCCTCCCCGAACATGTTCATGAGGAGAGGTATGGCATAATAAGAAGCGGCTCCGCCAGCAAGGAGGCCGGTCGCCAGGCGTATGAGATTCGTGCTCTCATACACGAACGGGAGCCATCCCAAATCCGAGACGAGCTGTATCGTGCCGTCGATAGCAAGTGGCGCGATGGCGATTATCAGGTATAAGACCGGCGGGACATCGATATCGTCGATTCGCCGGACCAACGGATATAGCATCGCCACAAGAAGCATCCCCCCGTATATCCCTATATCCCTCGCGCAGACCGGCATCTTGTAGCCGAGCTTGCCATCCACCACAGCGCTGGTTTGTGCGCGATCGTTTTCATTATCAACGAACTGCCCGCTCTGTGCCGTGCAATCCCCGACCCTTCCATCCTCGAATATGCACAGCGACCTGGATATCTTCTGATGGCATGTCGCTGAGAAGAACTGGTAGAGCCCGCTCGCATCTCTTGCGAACGCGACGAGCGGCGTCGCGAAAATAAGGGCGAAGAATACCGCGAAGAATAATATATAGATACCGAAGATGAAATGAGCCCTGTCCATGTTATCGTCGATGATAAGAGGGGAAAGGTTTTTTAACTAGATTCCATATATTCAGTCAAGGTTGATCAAATGACTACCAAGCTATCAAGGCTTTACGGCATGGACATCTTCACCGATTCCGGCAAATTCGTCGGGACGGCGCAGGATTTCATAGTGGATTTCGAATCAGGGGAAGTGTCGAGGATACTCATCGAGCCGCTTCCGGTTGGGAAAGACGACGCGAAGAAGGCGCTGCGCGAGAAGAGCGTGATGTACAAGAACGTCAAATCGGTAGAGGACGTAATCGTCATCACCAAGGGCGTCGCATCCGCACCGGCAGAGTGAATCGGAATATCTGCGAAGTTGGTTCATCATGGCTGGAACAGGGATGAAATTTCTGATTCTTATCCTATCAGTAGTGATAGGGGCAGGTGTCACGTATTTCGCCTCTGGGCTCCTGCCATGGATGGACGACCAGATGAAGATAATAATCGCGGTCGTCCTTATCTTCTTCACATATATCTCATTCTATTTCATGACCAAGGGTTCCGGCGGCTGAGACCAGCCCCCTGACCCCGTCTTTTATCTTTTTATCCACCTTCACCAGGACCATCCCTTTCTCCGGCTGGCCGTAGACGACGATGTCCCCTTCATTTGCCCCGAGGATGAAAGCGAGCGTTGTGAGGTCCTCTTCGCCGTCAATCAGCACGCATCCGCCCCGGTCGATGAGCATGGGCGCGTCATGGATGAGCTTTTCGGATATCGTCCCCTGCGGATTCTTGTATCTGGCCGGGTGCGGGAATTGTTTTACGAGCTCGTCTCTCAATGGCTTTTCCAGTGGCTTCCTTTTAGACACGAAATCGAAGACCGCTAAATGCGGCCTTACGCACAACTTCAGCAGCTCGAGCACGCAGATATCGCCGACAGCGATCACACGCGAGCTCGAGCATAGTTTCTTGATTTTTGCAGGATCGGTCTCGACCTTGCCGATAGGCGTTCGAAGCTTCTCCTTGATTCTTTCGGGTATTGTCACCATAGGAATTCCGCCCTAAGCGATCGTTGGCACAATTAACTCCTTAATCTTTAATTAAATAGCATCAAAATCATTTTCATGGCAAGAACCGGTGCAGAAACCGATGCTGACGCCCATGCCGTGAAAGAGGCTCGGGGCAATCCCCTCATTCCGCTCGCCCGTTTCCTCGCCGACACCGCAAGCTCGCTTGCAGGAGCGCTCATCCCTTTTTTCGTAATCGTCTCGTTGAGCCCCCCGATACTGGCCCTCGGCCTGATAGAGGGCGTCGGTTCCCTCTCCAAGCTTCTCGTGGAGGCGGTGCCTGAACCATTGGGCGGGAAAAAAATGCGCCTGCGCATATCGTCAATCTGCTATGCGATCGGAGCCGTGATATCCGTTCTTCTCTTCCAGGCGTTCTCGCCTGTCTATGCGGTCCTGGGGAGGCTCTTCATCCGTACCGGCGATGATGCCCGTTCAGGGATCGCTATCGCGGACAATGACTGCGCAGAAGGCAAGCCCATGCCCGTATCGCCATTCATCTTTGAGAGCGGCCATCTCGGCAAAATCGCCGGGCCGTTCCTGCTTCTCCTTCTTTTGGCATATCTCCAGTCCATCCAACCGGCATCCAGCGAGATGTTCCAGCCGATATTCTCCCTCGCGCTCGCATTCGGCGTGCTCTCGCTCTTGCTGATGCTCCTAAGCAGAATCTTCGCTTCGAGAAAAGAGGTGAAGAAGTCCGCGGAAATCTTGTTGCCCGCCATATCCCTGAAACCGCTTCTGTCTTCCAAAGAGACGAGGGCGGTTTTCTTTGTCAGTATGCTCCTCATGCTCGCCTCCTTCAGCCCCTTCTTCTTCATATATAGGGTTTACCTAGCTTCCGGCCTGATACTGGCCGCCCTCGGATTACTCGCGTTCGTGATAGCGCGCCATGCCTTCTCCCCGGCTCTCGCCCTCATCTCATCAAGAATCGGAGGGAAGAAGGTCCTCTCATCCGGCGCAATCTGCCTGATATTGGCCCTCGTCCTTGCAATCACCTTCCCCGCTTCCACGATGATCGCTATCCTGGTGCTTGTCCTTTGGGGCATCAGTCTCTCGATGCTATATTCCGCTCCGCTATCTTTCATCCTGAGCAATACCAAAAAAGATGAATCCCAATCCGCGATAATCGCGTTCGTTAGCGCGTCCAGCGCCATCGGCCTTCCGGCAAACATCATCGCAGCGCTTCTGTGGGGCGCGACCATAGCCGGTTCCCCAGCGACATTCCTGTTCTCGCTCATCGTGGCGATTTTAGCGCTCGCGCTATCGGTTTTTTAGGAAAAAAACAATTTGTTTTAGAGCGTCCTTGCGCCCTTTTCGCTTCCGACGATAATCATGTCGAATCTGGTGAATATGCCGTTCTCGACGATTCCCGGCATTGCATCCAGCCACTCTTCGGTCTTTTTCGGGTTCTCCAGCCTCATCTGGCAGTCGATTATGAAGCTCCCGTTGTCGCTGATGACCGGTCCCAGTTTCGCCTTCGCCATCCGGATGACCGGCTTGTACTGCTTCATCCTTTTCATGATGATCGGCGCGGCGAAAGGCAGGACCTCGATATTCACCTCGCCCTCGAGCACCTCGCCTACATGGACCTTGCTCTCGTCGATTATTATGATGAATCGTTTCGCGTTGTAGCCGATTATTTTTTCTCGTGTGAGCGCCCCTCCCCCGCCTTTCAATAATGCGGTCTTCGTAACTCTGTCAGCGCCGTCCACCGCGATGTCTATCTCATCTATCGCGTCCGTCTCTGTGACAAACAGGCCGTTCTGGATGGCAAGAAAGCGCGAATCGAAGGATGTGGTGACGCAGGTTATCTTCTTCAGCTTCCCTTCCCTTACTTTTTCACCCAGGAGCTTGATGAACTCCCTTGTCGTGCTCCCGCTCCCCAGGCCCACGCACATGTCGTCCTTGACGTATTCTAGGGCTGCCTTGGCGGCGTTTATCTTCGATAGCGAGGAGTCGGCCATATCAATCAGCCTTGAAGACGGTCATGCCCTTGCCCTCTTCCTGCTTGATTATCTCGAGGACATTGCCTTTCGTGTCTGCCAGGGACAACTCAGTGAAATCGTCGCCGACCCGCAAGGTGATTATCCTGGGCCGGTTATCGAGCTTCACCAGGACGCTGTATATCTTCTGCCTCTGGTTGTAGGCGTATTGGACCTTGCAGTCCTTGAAAAGGTCAGGGATCATACGCTCGCCTCCTTCTGGGTCGGCTTTGGGGAAGAATAGAAGTAAGTAAACAAGGTGGTTTTCTGAACTATCTGCCTCAATTGGTCCTCTTTCAAGGCGCTGCTCACTAAATCCGGACCTGCGGTTCCTACTGTGATGATTCCGCCCATCTGTTGGGATGTCAATGGCTTATCCTTCTGCTGCGCTCCATTGAGGAATATCTTCACAGGGTCTTCAGCAAGGGTCCCTCTCTGTTCTTCAGGCCTCTTGGGAACCATTCCCGCGAGCACGCTCTTGACTGGGACCGAGAGCTCAACCTTTGGCTTCTGCTGCGCTTTTATCGCCTCCTCTGATTGAGGGTTCTGCGACAGGATTCTCTCGGCTTCGCTCACTTTCTTTTCCATCGCCATAAGCATCATTCCCCTTCGTTAGATTATTAATTGCTTTTCCATCTTTATAAATCCATGACAAAACTTCTCTATCTCGATGACAGCTACCTGAAGGAATGCGATGCCATCATCCAATCCGTTGCTGGAAATGAGGTCATTCTCGACCAGACCATCTTCTATCCTCGAGGGGGCGGGCAGCCGAGCGATACCGGAAAAATGATAAAAACAGATTCAGGTATCGAGGCGCGGGTCGTTGAAGTAGTGAAAAAAGATGGGGATACGATCCATATCCTCGAACGAGATGCGGAATTTGTTGTTGGTGAAAAAGTCCATCTTGTATTAGACTGGGATCGCAGATACAAGCTCATGCGCATGCATACCGCTGCCCATCTCCTCGCCGCGACCATGAACAAGGAGCTCGGATGCCTCATAACCGGCAACCAGCTCGACCTGGACAAGTCGCGATTCGATTTCAACCTCGCGGAATTCGACCGGGCGAAATTCGATATTGTCGTGGGGAAGGCGAACGAGGCGCTCTCGCAGGATGCCGGGCTGAAGGTCTATTCCCTTCCGCGCGAGGAGGCCATGAAGATCCCCGGAGTCGTCAAACTCGCAGGCGCTCTCCCCCCATCCATCAGCGAGCTGCGTATCGTGGAGATCCCCGGAATCGACATCCAGGCCGACGGCGGGACGCATGTCCATAACCTCAAAGAGGTCGGGAAGATAGGGATAATCAAGCTTGAGAACAAAGGCAAGGACAACCGAAGGATTTATTTTAGTTTGACATGATATACTTGCGGGTGATGTGATGAACAAAAACAAGTTCGTGAGCTATCTTTTCCTTATCCTGGGCGTATTGGTGATAGTCGGATCGACGTATGTCATCTACCTCTACGGCACGGATATCATGACGGGTATAGTCGAATTCATAGCGAAGAACAACATCGACAAGCTCCGGACCTGCGGAGTGGTCGTGCCGACGCAATTCAGCAAGATGTCTGCGGACCTGCCGATACTGGTGATCCCATTCTATATAGGGGTCCTGGTCTTCACATCGTTCCTGATGTTCTTCTCCGGCTATTACTACTTCAAGGGCAAGAACGAAGCGGATGCCAAGAAGAACGAAGAGACGGAGAAGGAGATGGTCCACCGCTTGGTAGAGCAGATGGGCTATACCAGACCGTCCAGGCCTTCCAGGCCCGCCCCGAAGGCGCCGGAGCCTGAGGAGCCGGAGCCTGAAGCAGAGGAAAGCGCGCCTGAGGAGGCTGAAGAGAGCGCTCCTGAGGCTTCCGAGGAAGAGGAGCCGGAACCAAGAAGCAAGCCAGCTGTGAAATCCTCAAGAAGGAGATGAGTCTCCTATTGATTTTTCCTTTTTTTCACTTTTTCAACTCTTTTCTGACCCTGTTGCATCTAAGATGCATTTTCGAATCCACATCCTTGCTTTTTCAGTCTATCATGCGCTCGAGGAGCTTCGGTTCGAAATGCGAATTGGTGGTGTTGTAGCAGTAGTAATACCCCAGCCCCATGATTCCAGTATCGCTGTTTTTCCCGAGCACATCATCCTCATGCCACAGCCCGATGCCGTGCCCCAGGGCCTCATGCGCAGTGACAGTGGTCGCTCCCAGGATTTCCGGATGGAGCCATGCCTCGAGCGAGATGACGCCGCAGCCGAAATTCCCCCGCCCGCGGTAAGAACCCCACGCCGCGCCGACCGACCCCCCGCACATGTCCCGGTCGCTCAGGTCAACCCCTTCGGCGCACCTGGTCAATTTGTCGCAGCTGGTGGTGTAGGTATAATTGTCCCGATCGAGCATGCCCCAATCCGGGAAAATCGCATAGACAGTATAAATCGAAAGGGATTCCGGTCTGAGGGCCTCCCCCTGGAGGCACATAGGCCAATAATACGCAGTCCTGTTTGAATCATTCACCTGAAACCGGTATCCCTCGATCGTCTTCTCTCCGATCACAGGTGTCGGATATACCTCATAGCTTGCCACCGATACCCCGTTGAGGTCCCGATTATACGCTTCTACGGACGAGTTGATTAGGTAGGTTATCTTCTCCTTCCAATCAGAGCGCGGCTGGCGGTCTTTAGGGACGAGGTAGAACGCATATACCATGACTTTTCTCTCGTCTATGCCGGCATTGTCATATTCATGCACTTTTGTCGGCGTTATGCACTTGTTGTCTTTGCATGCCTGGCCATACGGGCAATCTGTGAATGCGCAGCATAAGCTTTCGGAAACGCAATCTTTTCCGCATAGCTTGAGGCCATCCGAGCACGGCTTGTAGATGGCGGTGAGCAAGACTTTGCCGGTGTACGTCACCCCTCCTACGACTGTGAGATTGGAATAATCATAGGGGTAAAAGCCCTCTTTGGAATATTTCACATAGTAGGTGTCCGGAGGGATATTCTTCACGCTATAAGAGCCGTTTTGCGATATCACGGTGCTGAAATTCGATTTCTTGCCCACGAACAAGACCGTAACGTTGGCCAGGGGCGTTCCTTTGGAATCGTACACCGTGCCATGCAACTCCCCGTATTGGTTTAACCCTTTCAGCACGACATCCTTCTGGTATGCCTGCCCATCCGCGACCGTGAAGCCGGAATATCCGTAGATGTAATAGCCGTCTTTGGAATACTCCACCGAGTATGTATCCGGCGGGATGTCTGTGATGTCATAAGACCCACTGTCACCTGCGGATACGCTGAAGCTTGATTTCGCTCCTTTGAATGAGATCGTGACGTCAGACAAAGGCGCGCTTTCAGAGTCTGTCAGCTTCCCATGGAGGCTGCCGTTCTGATATCCTGTTTCTTCTGGATTGAACGGATGGATGCTGCCATTTTGATGCCCGTTCTCTTCGGGATTGAACAGGTTGCAGCCTGTGCACCCGTATAGCATCAGAAGAGAAAACGCGACCGCTATGGCGGCTAACATCCCCCGCATGATTTGGTATCTGGTCGCTATCTTATAAATATTCTTGGTCCCGTCCGCCCCCTGCCGGTTAGTCGAATAATTCCATATGAACGCATTTACTGCCTGCGATAGGCCAAGAGGCCCGCCTGCCACCCACGGGAAGCCATCCGGGAAAAGGGAGCAGGAAATCAGGGGGATGGCGCACGAGGAAGAGGAGCCTGAGGAAAAACAGGCATCGAAATTCAGGCCGTCCTCGAAAACAGCCAAGCGCAGATGAATTTTCCTTTTATTCTTTTTTCCTTTTACTTTTTCTATTGCGGAAATTGCGTCTCTGTTCCTTTTTTAATCGGAAAATGGAATTCTTATTATGAATCGAGAGCTAGCCGAACTCGTTGGGGTGCTTCTTGGTGATGGGTCTTTGGGCGTTTATTCCTCTAAGGTCAATGGAAAAAACAAAATCCAATATAGAATTAAAATTACGCTCAATTCTGAAAAAGATCGGGATTATTCGGGATATATCATCCGACTTATGACTGTCATCTTCAAACAAAAACCATTAATATACAAAAGGAAAGGCGAAAATACACTCGATATCTATCTGTTGGGGAGAAAACACCTAAATTATCTAATAAAACAAGGACTTGTACTAGCGCCAAAATGGGATCGAGCTTTGATTCCGAAGAGGTTCCTTCATCCTCCTTTGGATAAACTTGTACTGAGAGGTTATATGGACACGGATGGATGCATAGCCGTAGTAAATAATAATGGCATAAGATACCCTCGAATAGAAATGAAAATCTGCCCATCTCCGATGCAACAACAATTGATTGAAATAATGGCGAGCAATAGGTTCCAGCCACAAGTCAATCATTTAGAGCGTGGTAAGGTCCGAGTTGTTCTTGCTGGAAAAGAAAAATTACGAAAATGGTTCGATAATATCGGATTTTCTAATGAACGAAATCTGATGGTGGCAAGATCTTTTTTATCCCCCCACGTCTAAGAGACACCCTTTTAAATCGGTCGTCGGATAATAGATTTGTTCTGACTATAATTGTGTTAGAATAACCTATAGCTGGGTTAAATCTCCAAGCAAAGCGGGGTAACAAATTCATTAAATGGAATTTGCCCTTTGGGAAGCTTGGAGTTCCCGCTGGACGGATTGATTGTTTATTACAAGCATTCCGGGCGAAGCTCATAACCCAGAGACCGTTGGTTCAAATCCAATCCCCGCTATTTCTTTTTTCAAAACTAGATTCAGGCTACCAGTCCCAGCGTCCATGCCCCTAACATCGCCAAGAGTATGTACCTCAGCACCCTTCCTGCCCCCGTCGCAATCAGGAACTGCCACCACGGTATCTCAATCGCGCCAGCGACCAGCCCTGCCATATCGAATAACGGGTTCGGGATGAACGCGAGGGCGAATATCGCGAACGGGCCGTATTTTATTATCAGCTGATGGGTGCTCTTGTTCTCTTTGATTTTATCATTCACCATCTCCCTAGCCCCCCCGCCTGCGATATAGCCTGTCAATTCGCCGATAGCAGAACCTGTCCCCGCGACAATCCCGAGGGTAAGCGGGTCGAGATACCTCCCCATCGCTATTATCGCCATCCATCCCGGTGCCGGGATGAAGATGGTCGCAGAGCTGAGCATGGATATGGCAAAAGCGCCGAGATACCCGAATTCCTTGAATTTTTCGATGTTATTCGAAAAATAGAGCACGAGCGCGACGATAACAATCGCGAACAGGATGTGCAGGATACCCTCGGTCCGTTTATCCATGGTTTCTACGCCCTGATTTATGGATTAATATTGCGGTTCAGTCGTAACGATGTCATCATTATCAGAAATACCTCTTTTCATCATAACCGCGAAGATAATCGTGTTGCGATAGTCATTAAAGACAGGGGTGCGCCAGGCAACCTAGCCCTTATCCACCTGTTTCCTTGTCTTCGCCATGCCCCAGAGCAGCTCGAAATACCTTCCGAACGACCTGGCCGCGTCCTCGCTCTCTATAACGAATACTACCGGTTCGCGTTTCCAAATAGCGAAGATGACCTTGTTCCTGTAGATGTAGGTGACCGTCGGGGTCTGGAATTCCTTCGGAAGGTACCTGACGAAAGCCCCGGGCTCCTTCTCTCTGTCGGCTCCCAAGGTATCGAGCAGCCTTTCGTTCATGATGACCCGGATGATGAACCCTATCTCGACCCGGTTCTTGTTCATCCTCGCCATGAACCTGCGGAACCTCAGGAAGACCTCTTCCTGGGTTATCACCCCGAATATCCGCCATTCATCCCCTTTCTTCAGGGTCTTCAGGACATCGTCGAAGGCGGTCCTGGCCCCGTTCCAGCCCTTGAACACCTTGGCCTCTTCCTGGGGCTCTTTCCTCCTAGCCTGAAGCTCCAGGATATGCTCTGTCATCCTTTTTCTCGAGTCGCGGAGCTTCGCCATCTTCTTCTCTATCAGCTCATACAGTTTCTCGGGATTCTCGGCTTCGAAATACTTCGTATTGTTCCTGAGTATATAGCTCGCCAATCCCTTCCGGATAAGGCTATCGAGGCAGAAATAGACTGCCGAGCGCTGAAGGCCCGTCTTCTTGGCTACCTCTCCTGCGGTAGAGCTTCCCAGCTCCAGGAGCGAGAGATATACCTGGCTCTCACCTCTGGTAAGGCCGCACTCCTCGAGGAACGATATGTCCATGCATCGATTCTCGGCGTGAGAATTAATATTCCTTTCTTGTTGTCCAGTGGTGGAGTACAATAATTAATATCCTGCATTTTCGTGGTATGTTGTGTTAAAAAAAGAGTATATGGAGGGATAGATATGCAAACCATGAGAAGCAGAATCGAGAGGAATTTAGACGCAGGAATAGGAAGAGGATGCAGAAAGGCTGCCCTGACCATGGCTTTGGCCGGCGCAGTCGTGGCTTCCGAAGGAATAACCAAGGTCGCAGGGGCCGAAGAAAAGCCGAGCCAAACTGCAAATGCTCCTGCTGTGTCTGTGCCGAGCGTCGATGTCGGTGCCGGGGTGAACCTGAAAACCGAAGATACCCGTTTCCGTGCTGTTCTCGGCCTCAGGACGCGCATCTCCGATGGGTTATTGCTCAACAACAGCTTCGGCATCCATTCTAAGATGGATGGGACAGTCCATAGCGAAGAGCTGAATGCGGATTTGAGGATAGGGATAATCGGGCCTCTTTCAATGAACGCATTCGCCGGGAACAGCGCGCATCTCAATATCAAACAATACGCCGCAGGAGGAAATCTAGGCCTCAAGCTGCCGATCGGGGCGGTGCTCGCAGGGGCGAAATACCTCCGCGACACGAAGGCGGTGCTTCCTTTCGCGGGAGTGAACATCGATATCGTGCCAGAGCACCTCTCGGTCCTCGCCCTTGGCGGCCATACGACGAATACAGGGCTGACAATCGCGCGGTTGGGTGTCACTGTTACCCCTGTCCGAGGCTTACCATCAATCGTCCTGGATTCCTTCGACTCCGTGAAAAGTGGGAAGCTGGTGTTCTCGGATTTAGTTGCCGGGCTCAGGTACGAATTCTGAACCTGGTTTTCTCTTTACCTTTTTTCATTTTTCAGAATCAGTCGCCTTTATCTCTGGCATAATAATCAAACCCGCGTCCACAAATCCAATACGCTCCCATCCTCGAGCTTCATCGAATTTTTAAAGGTCGATGTCTCCCCGGTTCCGATGTATCTATGATCGATCCCGTTGCGATTGAGGGCTTCAAGACTACCGTCGCCCTGCGCCAGCGAGCTCACATTCTCCTCGCCTGTGCTCCTGAGCAGGGCGTTTCCGGAAAGAAGGAACGCGTTCGCACGATACCCATTTTGCAAAGGAAGGAAACCCCCATCCGCCAGTCCGGCTTCCTTATACGCAGCCATCGTCTTTCCCAAAGCGCATGTCGGTACATAGATACAATATCTGAGGCCTGTATGCGAGCCTCTATATTCCGAAAGCCAGCTGGTGAATTTCACTGAAATGTCATGCCCCTGCGCCACGAGTCCGGCGAGCATATCGCACACTTTGGCAAGACGCGGCCTGAATTCGTTCTTATCCCTCGGCACGTCGATAGAAAGGCGCATGGCCAGATCCGGCATCACTCTCCATCCTATATGGACGGAATTCCTGAAAGCATGCTCCCGATCGAGCGCGTACGCCCTGGAATAAATCAAATCATCAGACGGTTCATCCAAGCCCTTACCGCTTTTCTCGCGCATATGGGCATACCAGTTGAAATGCCCGACAACGCCTATCATTATCGCCTTCTTTATCTCTTCCCGATCAGTCTGATTCCAAGGCATCTGGTTCCCCGGTCCGAGGTACGACGCGACGAGCTGGGCCGACCTGAAATAGTTGCCTGCCCCTGCCTTGAAGCTTGTCGGAAGCCGGAGATGAGCGAATCCATCATCCTCGGCAGCGTTCTCGATTATCCTCCGGGTCTTCGCATCGATCATCTCGGGGCATGATATGGAAATGGCCAGCAGCGCCACAGGATTCTCTCTGGAACGGGCGATAAGAGGCTGCAGGTCCTGGGACTCCTTGAATCCGCAAAGAGCGTCCCTGAAAGCGACGCTCGGCCAGAGGCCGCATGGGTCTTTGATGAGCGCCCAGCCGGTGCTGTACAGGATATCGGAGACCGAAGCGCCTTTACCCAGGAATCCGGAGAGCTCTTTCTTAATTGCGTCTTCCTTCAATGGAAGGTAGCCTAGCCTGCGGATAGAGCTGAGCAGCCTTGTGTACTCTGCCTTCGAAAGAGGAGCGGATTTTTGTTCATTTGCCACGGTATCGACTATGGAAGATAACAAATAAAAATACATGTTTTATAACAGAATAATCCGGCTCACTCTGATTTCTTTGAGGATATGGACTTTGCGAGATCTTCGCTCCCGCTCGATCACGGCAGTCCAAAATCCAATTAGGAAAAATAAGGAACCGGGGCCGACCCCCGGGATTTTGGACTTTGCGAGACCTTCGGTCTAGGCAGTCCAATTGCGATTGGACTTCGCGCGCCCTAAAAAAACGGGCGCGTCAGTCCAATTTCCATGAGTTCTTCTTGCACACCTCACGGTAAACCAATGGAAATTGGACTTGGGGGGACTCGCACCCCCGGCCTCTCGCATTCTTGAGCCGGTTTGAATACCTCATGATTTTTCCCGAGGGTTTTTGTCCTCAGGATTATTGAAGTCAAAAAGGCTCTGCAAAGCGAGCGCTCTGTTCTGCCGCACTCCTTCGCCATACATCGGCGCCGTCGTGCGTCTACTGAGCTACAAGCCCGTGATTAGGTATACTTATGTTTTCCACATTATAAATGTTTTCTATATCTGCTTCCGGAGCACAAGGGGGCGTTGGACACCGGAGCACCAAGGCCAACGCGGCAGTTTAGGTTCTACTCAGGCCACCGAAGCCGATTACGGATTAATAAATCAGAATTTCTTTCAGGTGGTGCATCCGCCCCATCCGCAGGCGTAGCATAATTTGCATCCTTCCTGGTATGCGAGTTTATTGTCGCACACCGGGCAGATGCCCATCTTTATCTTCTGGTCATCGCTGACCGCATTCGGCGCTGGTTGCGCCGGCATCCCCTTGAAAACAACGCTCTCTTCTGGTTCGCCGCTCATTTTCTCAATCCCGCTACATCTGCGCTATATCAAAATATAAAACAGACTTTTCACGGCGAAAAGTCACAAACACAAAAATAAAATTCCGCGACAACTTTTCATTGCCACGCCGGCATTCTAGCCATGTACTCGTTCACGTATTTCTCGGATTCGGCGCGGTCCAGCCTTTTCATCTTCATGTAATATTTGACCATGTTGTCGAACACGAGGTGTCTTGCCATCAGCTCTCCGCTCGGGTATGTGCAGTGCGCGCAGTATCTGTTGCCCACTCTCCTTCCGCCGAATTCGGATGCCTTTATCATGGGCATTCCGCAGCTTTCGCATTTCTTGATTTCATCGTCCATTTGTATCAGCTCTTCTGTCCCGGTGCTGGTCTCAACCGGTCGTCTTTGCCACCTTTCTCCAATAAAGCGTATATATGTTATGGTTCATGCAGCAGGAGGAGCGGCATATCCTGATTTTTTCCGATTCTGTAGATATTATAATTTTATGGTCTCATACTATCTCTGCTTCTCTGCTCAGTTATTACGCCGAGGTCTTGTCGGACTTATCGTCCGCCAGAACCTCGGCTACTGGAAGCATATGTTTTCACGCCGATGTCTTGCCGAACTGTTTGTTCGTCAGAACCTCGGCTACTGAAGACAAAAGTTTTCACGCCGAGGTAGCTCAGTTGGTTTAGAGTGCTCGACTCATAGGTAAAATCCGATGAGTGATGAGGCAGACGCCGATGATATATCTGCACTCACTGAGAAATCGAGAGGTCGGGGATTCAAATTCCCCCCTCGGCAATAATCCCTCTTTATTGCCCTGTTTTCTTGGTTCTCCTCATGGATTATTGACGAACGAGAACGAAGTTCTCGACCTCGGCAATATATTCTTCGCAAATTCCTTCGCACCTCATTTAATTGTTCACCAACAATAGGTAGTTCGGATGGACAGCCAACGCTACTTCGAGATGCTCCGCCATGACCTGGAACGGGCCTACTCTGCCGCCAGCGAAGCAAGAAAGCTCGGCCTGGATCCCAGCTATGATGTCGAAGTGAAGATAGCCAAAGACGTCGCAGCGCGTGTCGAAGGTATCGTAGGCCCGCCAGGAATCGCCGAGACAATCCGTTCCTTGGAAGCAGGCGGGATGCCGAGAGAGGATATCGCGTTCGACATATCCCGCCGTCTAGCTGCCGGCGAGTTCATCAAAGGGAGCAAGGAGGCCCTGATAGAGCAGGCGGTGCGGACCGGCCTTGGCATAATCACAGAAGGGGTGCTTGTCGCACCCACCGAAGGCATCTCGAAAATCAAGATCAAGCAGAATCCGGATGGGAGCAATTATGTCGCGGTCTATTTCGCAGGCCCGATTCGGAGCGCAGGAGGTACAGCAGCTGCCCTCAGCCTTGTCCTGGCCGATATCGCACGCCGTGAGTGCGGGGTAGGGGATTACCGCGCGACGGATTCGCAGATAAAGCGGTATTTCGAAGAGGTGAATGTTTACGAGAGCAGGGTATCCCATCTCCAATACATGCCTCCTGAGGAGCATATCACGGTCCTCGCTGGCAACTGCCCAATATGCATAGATGGCGACCCGACAGAGGATATCGAAGTCTCAGCATATCGAGGCGTCCCGGGAGTTGAGACGGATCGTGTCCGCGGCGGAGTCCCGTTGGTGCTTTGCGAAGGCCTGGCAGCCAAAGCAGCCAAGGTCCTCAAATATACCCGGAGGCTGAACCTGAACTGGGACTGGCTGGAAAAAGTCATCAAAATCAAGAAGAAGGCGGACAAGACCGAGATCAAACCAGACACGACTTACCTGGAAGGGCTTGTCGCCGGCAGGCCTGTCTTCGCGCATGCGTCCGCAAAAGGCGGATTCCGGCTGCGTTACGGAAGAAGCAAGACCAATTCCTTGATGGGCAAGAACATCCACCCGGCCCTGATGATCCTGGTGGACAATTTCCTGGCCTTCGGCACCCAGATGAAGATAGAACGGCCCGGGAAAGGATGCGTTGTCGCCGCCTATGACCAGATGGAGCCGCCTGTGGTGCGCCTGAAGAGCGGCCGCGTGATGAAGGTGCGCACGATCGATGAAGCCAAGGCAGTGAAACCAGAGGTCGCAGAGATCATGTTCCTCGGGGATATGCTCTGCGCATACGGCGATTTCCTGAAATCCAACCATCCGCTCATGCCGAGCGGATACTGCGAGGAATGGTGGCTCAAAGAGCTCGAGGCCAAGGGTCTTTCCCCTCCATCCGAAAAGACGGATGCGGCAGAGCTCCTTTCTTTCTCGAAGCTGCACAATGTGCCGTTGCATCCGAGATTCACATTCCATTGGCATGATATATCCGCTGCGCAGCTCAAGGATCTCGCATTCTGGCTTGTGAAAGGCCGGATCAAGACCGAGAACGGGAAACTCGTCTCGTTAAGCCTTCCGGCAGCCGACCCAGCCAAACGCATCCTCGAAGAGCTTCTGGTCGAGCACGATGTCCAAGACGGGAAAGCCGTGATAGGCGCCGATGAAGCGCTCATCCTCTTATCATCGATTGGCGTCTGGAACGAGAAATCCGGAGCGATCCAAGCATCCGAGACCCAAGGCAAGCAGGGCAATCCCGCATCAGCCCCTGCCCAAACTGACCAGCCGGTCCAGGATCTCTTCGCATTCAACAACGTGTGGAGCGACTCGGCCAAGACCCTGGATATAATCAACAATTTCGTCAGGACGAAAGCCAAATCCCCTATATATATAGGGGCGCGCATGGGCAGGCCAGAAAAAGCGAAGGAAAGGGCGATGGACGGGAAACCCCAGGTCCTCTTCCCCACCGGCTCTTTCAAGAACCGGAGCATGACCAAGCAGTACCGCACGCTCAAGACCCGCGAAGGCGAGAAGACGATAAACCTCGACCTCGTCAGGATGAGGTGCACAAAATGCAATGCCGTCGGCTTCTACCGCCGCTGCGAAATCTGCGGTGGGCAATGCGTCATGGAGAGCATATGCCAGCAGTGCGGGAACCGCGTTGAGGGGCCCATCCATTGCGACATGAAGACCGTAAGCTTCGATGAGAGGCCGGTGGATCTTGTCGTCCTCTATGAGACAGCGAAGACGCGCCTCGGCATATCGCCTGAGGATGTGAAAGGCGTCAAAGGCCTGACGAACCCCACCCACATGCCGGAGCGATTGGAGAAAGGGTTCCTGCGCGCGAAGCACGACGTCTTCGTTTTCCGCGATGGCACCTCCCGTTTCGATGCGACCGATGTCCCCCTCACGCATTTCACCCCCAAAGAGGTCGGGATTGACCTCGAGACCGCAAAGTCGCTAGGCTACGACCGGGATTACCTCGGAAACGAGCTGACCAACGCAACCCAGCTCCTTTCCCTGCGCCACCAGGACATTGTCCTCTCCGATAACGGCGCCGTCTATTTCATGCGGGTCGCGGCATTCATAGATGAGATGCTCATCAACCTGTACGGGATGAAGCCCTTCTACAATGTGAAGACGAAGAACGATCTCATCGGCCAGCTCGCTGTCGGCCTCTCCCCGCACACAAGCGCAGGGGCCCTCTGCCGCATAATCGGATTCACGAAAGCGAATGTCGGCTACGGCCACCCCTATTTCCATACGGCGAAGAGGAGGAATTGCGATGCCGACGAGGACAGCGTCATGCTCCTCATGGACTGCCTCCTCAACTTCTCAAGGAAATACCTGAACGAGAGCCGCGGAGGGACAATGGATGCTCCGCTCGTGCTCTCCATAGAAATCAACCCAAAGGAGGTGGACGACGAGGCGCACTGCATCGAGATGGTCTCGCACTACCCCCTCGAGTTCTACGAGGCTGCCGAGCGCTACGCATCGCCTGGCGAAGTCAAGATACGGACCGTGAAGGATGTGCTCGGGACAGAGGAGCAGTTCGAGCTCCCGCTGACGCACCCTGGCGGTTCGATAGATGAAGGGGTGATAAGGACAGCGTACGTGGAGCTGGCCTCGATTCCAGAGAAGATAGATATCCAGTTCTCTTTGCAGGAGCGGATACGGGCCGTGGACAAGCGCGATGCGGCCGAGCGCCTCATAATGAGCCACTTCATCCCGGATCTCTACGGTAACCTGCGCTCTTTCTCCAGGCAGACATTCCGCTGCGTGAATTGCAATACGATTTTCCGCAGGACGCCACTAGCTGGGAAATGCTCCAGGTGCGGAGGCAATCTGCTCCTCACGATAAACAAGGGCGGAATTGAGAAGTACCTCTCGATAACAAGCGATATAGTGAAGCGCTACGACCTTCCCCCATACCTCAGCCAGAGGCTGGAGCTGCTCTCGAAAGAGATAAGGAGCATCTTCGAGGATGACCAGTCCAAGCAGATGGGTCTCAGCGATTTCCTCTGATTCAAGCGCGCCCGGACGGCTCGTATCCAAGCGAATCGCTCCCACCCAAACGAATCGATTCAGGGTCCAGCCAGCTTCTCAGCTTCGTTCCCGAGTATCGGGATCTTGAACCTCTCCCCATGGTAGGACTTCCAGGCGAAGAAGAGGTGTATAGCGAAGAGCAGCAGGCCATATGCCATGAATACGACCCAGATCCCCATGAAACCCACGAAAAAGCCGATGCCCATCGTGAGGACTCCTGCCACAATGAGGACGATGAAAAGCGCTATCATCAAGACCATCGAAACCACCGTGGTGCATATGTCGAAAAGGATGGCCTGGGCGGCATGGAACCTGACATACTTGTCCTCTTTCTTCATAAGGAAGATGATGAGGGCTATGAATATACCGAGGAAATACGAGATGGCTGCGAAGCCTCTGCTTTCGCTAGATGGTTCATTCGGACCCGGGGCAACCTGAGGTCCAGGCGCAGTGGCAGGCGCGATGATTTTCGGCTCTTCCAGTTTCACTTGAGCCGGTGCGACCGCGGCCTGTTGCTTTGCCGTGCTTTTCGTATCC
>CAILMU010000107.1 GCA_903835325.1 uncultured Microcaldota archaeon
AGGGTCGAGCTTGGTTACGGCAAGGGGATTTTCGAATTCCGGAAGGATATGACGAAGATATACGCACGCTTTTTGAAGAGGCAGATTCGCTCCAAAAAAGCGGCTGTATTCGTAGCTGATACGGGCGCCAAGAATGGGAATCTGGCTGGCCATATAATGGTCGCGGTTCAGAAGCGCCCTCCGATTTATGTGCATGACTCGGAAGCGTATATCGGGGAGCTTTTTGTAGATGCGGATCATCGGCGGGAAGGGATCGCGACAGCATTGATGAAAGAGGCGCTAGGTTGGGCAAAGACGAAGAAAGCTTATTCGATGAGCATCATGCTCAGCTCGAAAAACTCCCGCGCGCTCGCGACGTACAAGAAATCAGGGTTCTTTGTCCATCACTTCAAGATGAACAAGATAATAAAATGAGTAAAAAGTTGAGCGTCTAATTTCATTCGTCGCTCGCTTTCAGGAAATGCTCGTTGTGCATCTTGTACTCGAAGAGCTCGTCGTGCTTGAAGAAGCGCTTTATCTCCTTTTCAGCCGTCTCTTTCGAGTCCGATGCGTGTATCGTATTCCTGGAGGTGCTGTTGGATAGGTCGCCCCTGATAGACCCGCCTGGGGCTTTGGAACCGTTCGTCGGGCCGACTATCAGCCGCGTCACTTCGACGGCTTCCTTGCCTTCTATCACGACAGCGATTATCGGGTACTCGGTCATGAACTTCTCAAGGTCAGGGTAGAACGGCTTCGTCACAAGGTGCGCGTAATGCTCTTTCGCGAGGTCCTTGCTCATCCTGAGCATCTTCATCGCGACGATAGCGAACCCCTTGTCCTCGAATCTTGAGAGTATCCGGCCTATAAGGCCGCGTTGCAGGGCATCCGCTTTCAATAGCAGTAGAGTCCTTTCCTTCATGGTCCCACATCCGACGGAACGCTCACTTCTTCGCCGGCTTTGCTGCCGATTCCGACGCGGCGCTCTTTTCGGCTCTCCTCGTCTGCAATGCCTGGAACTCGCGGTAAGCGGGGGTCCATTTCTGCCTCCTGCCTTCGCGCTTCAGGTTCAGGAAATTGTTCCTGCACTTGCTGTCATAGAAGTAATAGACCGTGCCGTCTTTCTTGACGTACATCATGCCTTTTCCTTTCGGGATCTCCTTGCCGGAGAATGAACATTTCGGCATCTTTTTTCACCTTGCCTTTATCTCTTTGGCTTCACGGTCCGTATCCAGCAGGACGATTATCATCCCTTTCTTGACAGGGCCCTTGATGTTCCGCAGGATGACCCTGCCTGCATCCGGGCCTTCGAGGACCTTGCACAGGACCTGGTATATCTCGCCGTAGACGCCGGTCTTGGCCCTGACTTCGACTATCTCGGCTGGATACCCTTCTTCGCCTGCCATCCAAATCACTTCTTCGCTTCCTGTTTCGGGAGCTTCTTCAGGATGTCCTGGAGCTTCTCTGTGGCTCCGCCGGCATTCTCGACCGCGACGGCCGATGTGCCGACATCCACGCCGACTGAAGAACCGAGGTCCTTCTTGGTCGGCAGGAACGCGTAGGGGATCCCTTTCTCCTTGCAGAGCATCGGGATGTGGATGACGATCTCTTCTGGGGACACATCGCCCGCGACGACGACGAACTGCGCGGTCTTGCGCTCGATCGATTTTGTCGTCTCGTTGATGCCCTTCTTTATCTTGCCGCCATCCTTGGCTACTGACAGCATCTCCATAATCTGTGGCACGAGCTCGCTCGGCACTTCATAGTCTACATATCCCATATTGATACCTCGTTTTTCACGTCATCGGTTTTAACTAAAAGACGTATTAATTTAGTTTATAGAGGAGAATTTAAAAGGTTAATGAAAAGGAATCGAGGGAAAAAAGCCTGTTCGGGCCTCATCCCGCTCTTCAGAGCTCGCCGACTCTTCGTTTCATTTTTCTCTTCAATCGCTTGCGCTTCTTCTTCACCCACTTCCAGCGCATGCGGTTTTTCTTCTTCCATTTCCTCGGTTTAGAACCCATCAATTCACCTAACCTGAAAAAACACGATTCGTAGATTCGTTGATTTGGTTAATCGATAGTTCGGCTTAAATAGCTTTCGAAATCAGAGCAGCGCACTTACCTTCTCGTAGAATTTCAGCATGTTGCGCCAGTGGCTCCCTTCCCAATACACTTTTCCGCAAGAAACGCATTTCCAGAATCTCGGGCTCTTGGATTGCGCATCTTCCGGGACAGAGCCGCGCACATCTTCCACTATCGCTTCCTTCATCCCGCCGTTGCAGGCAGGGCAGAGCATATCATTCGGGAAATCTATCGGAACTCCAGTTTCTTTTATTATCTGGGCGATCTGCTCTTCGGTTTTTTTGCTCGCAATCGAGACGCATCTGATTTTGTTTTTCGCGCACCGTTCGACCAGCTCTCTGTCCATCGTCACCAGAATCCTATCCTCGCCCTTCGCGCGCTCGAGCATCTCGGTGTCTGTGGCGGTCGTTGAAAAGACAGTATCAATGCCCAGGACCCTGCACCACGTGCACAGGCGCCCGAGCATGCCGTCAAGAAGAAGTCTGGCCATTTCGAGCAATTCTTCAGCTCAGTGAGACTTTCACGAACACGTTGGTCGGGACCTTTATCCTCAGGATCTGCTTGATGTATTTCTCGTCGCCTTCGACTTCGCAGAGCCTCTTGGACACCCTCTTCTCCCAGCGCTCGTAAGTGTCGCTTCCGTCGCCGCAAGGCGTGCGCCTGCAGGCAATCAGAAGGGTGCGCCTGGGCATCCGGACCGGGCCGACGAACTTCATGTTGAGCATCCTGGCAAGGTCCTTTATCTGGTTGACCACGTTGTCTAGGTCGACCGGTTTCTCTCCGCTGAGCCTGATTCTGACTTTTGTCATGTAATACCTCTGAATAATAGTAAAAATTGCGAAAGGAATATTGATGGCTAAAGGTATTTAAAGGTACTCGCTCGGAGCGGACGCGTGGAGGATTCCGCGTTTTCCAAGGCGGAAGAGCCGCGACGGGCATCAGGAAGGTTTTTCCGTCTGCCCGGCGCCCTCGGTCATCTTGAGCAGGTTGTCCCGCCCTTTCTTTATCCTTTTTATGAGGCCTGCGGATTCGAGCTCGGATACCGTCACGCTCATCTTCGCCTCGGACCAGTTCAGGATGCCCCTCAGCTCTTTCTGGTACATCCTCCCTTCATTCTCGCGGATTATCTTGAGCATGAGGCGGGCCTCCTCGTCCGGAAGGTACGCCTCTTCGCTATTATTTACGGTCTTCCGTCTCACCAAAATGTATACGAGAGCGATGGATCCGATAACCAGCAATCCCCCTATTATGAGAAATATGCTCTGGTCCGGTGCTGGAGAGACCGGGTTGCTGTCGGGTTGCGCCGGCGCTGGAAGCGAGGTATCGTTAGCGACAGCGGCCACATCGCTATGCTGCTGGGGCGTGATGAGGTAAAGGTCATACGGGATAAGAACCAGGTCGAATCTGGTCTGGGAACCGTTTACAGACACATTTTCCTTGTCGATATAATCCACTTTTCCATTGCTATAATGGACTGCGGTGAACGTGTACGAGCCGGGTTCGAGATCCACAGAATACTGGCCGTCTGCCGTGAACTGCTCTGTTATCTGGCCGTCTATGCGGATGACAGTGTTGTTGAGCTTCGTGAAGTTGTCCGCGTTGATTATTTCCCCATAGATGGCATTGGAGAATACCGATGACGATAGCATGAGAATAATCAGGATACGAAGCTGCGCTTTCGTCATACAACCATCGAACGAGTCGAAGGTTAAAAAAGCTTTAGAAAAGCTTCAGGCAAAGTTTCAATATAAAGAAAAGAGGCGGATAGCTTGTCCAAGAACAATACGAATATGTGATTCCTATGGATCTCTTGAAGAAAATACTGTTGGTTTTGGTATCGCTCGGATGCCTCGGATTTGCCAGCACTGTCCAATACAGTGTGGGCATCAACGATTATCTGGACACCGGGAGCTATTCCCTGGTGAGCGGATACGTGAACATGTATAATGTCGTACCGATGAGCTCGGGTATTTACCAGGGCACTCTGGCCAAGACATTATATACGTCCGGGGCAGGCGGCGCGGTCTTCGACGTTTCTGACAGCCAGATAGTGAATTTCGTGGCTTTCCGCTCGTATTCCGATGCGACAGCTGCCACAGCGTACAGCTTCCAGACCCCGCCGTACAAGAATTTCGGGGATGCAACTGCGCAGCTTTGCCAGACCAATTTCCTGGACACTTCCACGAAGCTCTGGCAAACGAACAATAAGATGTATTCTTGCGCCACTTCGATGAGCATACCGCTTCCGAAAGCTACCTCGACAATCAGGAGCGAGACCATAACAGTCTATGCGCAGCCGGATTCCCAAACATCCGGATACGCATCAGGGATCAATGTCGAACTCAAGGACCCTAACGGCAATGTCCTGCAGAGCGGAAATACGAATTCTGGAGGCTATGTCAACTTCGTGGTTAATGAGGGCGTTAAATTCTATCTAGATTCCACTTCCGGATATGGCGACTCCTGGTCTGTTCTTTTCGGATACTCTCCGGCGATAGAGAAATTGACATATACTTCGGATGGGATTCCGCAGATAGTGCGCACCCAGGACGGGGCGACAATGAGCACGCCTTTCAATTATTATATATATCTCAAGTCGCAGCCCCAGCCGTCACCATCGTGCAATGCACCCTACGGGAACAACCCGTATTACCAGGGGACGGCGACCTACGGCTCCAGCAGCTACACGGATTACTGCTATGACAGCACGCATGTGCACAAATACGACTGTGAAAACGGCCAGATAGGACAGTACAATTATGATTGCGGCTCAGGCTATGTATGTTCCAACGGAGCATGCGTCTCGAACCAGCCCTCGTCCTCGTGCTATGCCCCGAACTCGAACAACATGTATGTCCAGGGCACCGCGTCGATAGGCACAAGCAGCTACACGGATTACTGCTATGATTCCACCCATGTGCACAAATACGGCTGCGCGAACAACAACATCAACGAATTCAACTACGACTGCGGTTCGGGCTACCAATGCATCAACGGAGCATGCATCGCGCAGCAGACGTCATGCAATTCGCCCTATGGGGATTCGATATTCACCCAGGGGACGACGACGCTCGGGTCGAACAGCTACACGGATTATTGCATCGACTCGACCAGGCTGCACAAATACAGCTGCTACAACGGCAAGAATCTCCAGGAGAACGATTTCACCTGCCCGGTGGGGTTTAGATGCGCCTACGGGGCCTGCGCCGCCTCGAGCCCGTCCTACATCCTTCAAATCAGTGTTGTTGAGAAAGAGGGGACGACCATTCCTGTGCCCTATGTCGCAGTGATCGAATATGATACAAACAACAAGATAACCGAACAGACGACAACCGATAGCGCCGGACAGACCGATGCGGTCGTTCCGGACAACAGCTGGGTATATTTCCTGGCTACATATAATGGGGTGACATATTCGGCGAACAACCAGGGCTTGAGCGGCTACTTCGAGTACGATACATCCAAGGGCCAGATATGCTCGAGCAACGGCGTGTGCCCGATAACGCATATATACCTGTATCCAGAGACCCAGAATCCTAACCCTCCGACTCCCCCTGCTCCCCCCGAGCCGGCATTGGAGAATTACACGCTCTATATGAGCAGCGGATGGAACCTGCTTTCCATCCCGTTCTCCTCTGCCGATGTCGTCTCCAACACGTGCGGAAGCACGAGCGGCTTCACCTACGGGAACGGCAACTATGTCCAGACAGACCTCTCGGTCGGCAAACGCGTGAGCACCGGCATCGAAGGCTTCTGGGTGAAGAGCAAAACCGGCAGCTGCTCGATGACGTTCCAGGGCCAGCCAACGGATGAGATAAGCGCCGATAGCCTGCAGGGGATGGGCCTTGTATCTGGATGGAACATGATAGGCTCTCCGGCCGTATCGACAGCTTTCTCCGGGATTCAGGGCAGCTGCGTGGTGCAGAGCGGTCCTTGGGGATATGATACGGCCGGCCAGAAATGGGTGAAATCCACTACGCTGGCGCCAGGCCACGGCTACTTCGTCAAGGTGGCAGGATACTGCACCTTGGGCGGGGAAGCGCCTCCTCCGCTGCCGGGAAGCTAGGTGGTCTGATGAAGGCCATCTTCCTCCTTGTTTTGTTTATCCTCGTCTTTTCCTTCGGCTGCACAGGGCTGAAGGATACTTTGGACAAGCACGGCAATCAGACGCTGCCGGACAATTCGGTGGATACGGCCCATCCATCAATCAACAATACGGCAGAGAATCCGCCAGCGCCACCCAATTCGGATGGACAGGCTGCTTCTGATGGCCAGCCCGCATCATCGCAGGATGATACGCCACCGCCCCCGCCGCCATTCTGATATGGCGGTGCTTTTCATTTTCATAAATCAGGGATATGCTCACAATGGTGATTAACAACAGGTGAAAAAAGATGAAAGACCTAAAAAAATGTTGGCGTTTGTGTTGTGGACTTTGACGGCTATTGCTTTTGGAGCCATAGAAACCTTGAAATGGCAGCAGGCGGGTGCAAATACGGTGATAGTCGATTTCGTGATAATGGCGATATTAGTGACTATATTTGGGTATTTGCTTAGCCTCCGCAAAGCCGGAGGAAGCGGAAAACAGTAGAATGAAATCCGCGACGAGGATAAGTGATGCTAAGATGGAAAAAATAGCGATGTCCCGGAGAACACCTCATCTTCCCCGGAAGCGTGTTTTTGAAAACGTAGTCAGCGACGGATCGACAAGATGCAAGGCATCTTGTTCGATTGAAGTTGCATCAGCAACTTCTACATATAGGTGCTCCTGAGAAGGAAAGACCGACGGGGATATTGAAGAAAATAGGTGAAAGCTCCGCGGAAATGGGGTGTGCCTCCTTTTCTTTATATACTCAGGCTTCGCGCTACTCCTATGTATTCGGGGATGATTCCCCGGTTTAACATCCTTAGGGGGCCCGTCTCGGGCCGCCATTATATTCACGGAATCATTGAGGTGATTTTGATGGAAGAGATAACAGAGAAGGTGAATTCGCTCATGGAATACCGCGAAGCCCTCGCGGAACCGGACCAGGCGGTGTTCGACAAGCTCGTGGATTACGCCAAAGGCCATGTGGTCGCATGCGCCAGGGCCAGCAAGCTTTCTGTGCTGGAATCCATGCTCCTTGCCATACTCATAGAACAGCAGAAACTCATCGAGCACCAGAAGGAGGCGCTTGGAATGAGCAACAACATAGGGAATCCTGCGGTTTGCTGATGATCACCTCAATGGGAGAGTATATGCGTCCTGGGCGGCGGCATTGGGAGGTCCGCCGCTTGGGGATCATATCGGAAATCTTCATATTGACCATCTGATTGGCCCGGACGCCAAAAAGATGTGGAGGCGGGCGACCGCCTCCCACTCGTTCTCACTCTCACTCGTTCTTAATCTAATTTCAATCGTTCTCATAAAAATTTTTTTTGGGATTTAACGCGGGATGAAGCGCCAGACGGAAGCGGGGCCGGCAGGATCGAATCAGTATTAAAAATCCAGGACAGCTAATACCGCTAGCGGTGTGAAACATGGAAGAGGAGAAGAAATGCATGGTCTGCGGGGCCAAGGAATCGAAGAAATGGATAGAGAGGCAGAACATCGTAGGGAAAAAAGCGCACTTCTGCTCCAAGGAGCACTACCTCCAGTACAAGAAAGACGCATCGGCAAAAGGTGTCTGCGAATTCTGCTGATTTCTTGAGATACCGATGTGACCAGATGGCATCCGACCCCAAACATGCGCATGCTGACTACAAAGCTCCGAATGGGAAGCTGATACGCATAGACGCATCTTTGCGGGATGGAAAAATCGCGAGCATCATCATCCACGGCGATTTCTTCATCTATCCAGAGGAGAGCATAACCGAAATCGAGACGATTCTTATTGGAGTTCGGGCTGACGATTTTTTGGGAGCGAAGAAAAGGCTTGATGCGCTCATGATCGAGAAAAAGATTAAACTCGTCGGCTTGACTGTCGACGACATTA
>CAILMU010000108.1 GCA_903835325.1 uncultured Microcaldota archaeon
ACCTCAGGCCATTCGGGCCGCCGTTGATCCAGACATCCTTGGTATGGATATCCATCATGTATTCGGTCACCGTCACTTCGATTGCGGAGTCCCTTATCTTGGAGGCTTCGATGACATCGAACGTAACGATATGCCAGGAGTGGCTGTTTATCCGGCGCATCGAAGCTATCTCATCGCCTTCGGATACTGTTATGGGATTGAACGAGCGGAAATCAGGCGCATCTTTTGCCGGGACATCGAGCTTCCTATGGACGCATATCTCCGCTGTCGTCCTCACGCCTTCGTCGCTCGGGGAGCCTGTGAGCGTCATCTCATCCAAACAATCCTTCATGGTCTCCTCGACGATGCATGGCATTATTCTCTTGCCAAGATTAACGCATCTCTCTTCAGGGCTCTTCTTCTGCGCTGCCACTTGTGGGATTGGGGTTTCGGATCCAGGCTGATAGTATTTAGGATTCTGTCGGGCTCCGCCGCATGCGACCGTGCTGGCTAAGGCCAAGGCTGCCAGCGGAGCGATCCTCTTTCCATGGGTGAATGTCATATGTGATACTCTGCCATGAATATTTTATAACACTTTGCATCATAGTTGGCGACATAGCCTAAGCGGCATCTAATCCGGGTGCTCGATATAAGACGTCCCCCACATGTAATGCCATTCCGCAGCGACTCCGTACTTATCGTCGCCGACATATCCGGGCTCCTTCTGCAGGATCTTGACCTTGAAATCCGTTATCCCCAGATAATAGAGGAGGCTCCGGTCCGGGGTGATTCTCCCGTCGTTATGGACCGTGAACGGTTCGAAGCCGCATATATAAGTAGGTTTGTCGGGGCGGTATTCATAAGCCTTGAAATCCGCTTCTTTCTCCCTCACATCCGTGACAAAGAATTGGACGAAAAATGTTTTATAGCGACCATCACGGCCAAATACAAAATCCATTTTAAAGTCATCCAACCAAGCCACCCGCTGATTGCAATCGCGTTCGAAGTGCGTCGGATCGCATGGGCTGTGATTGCAGCCGGTACGCCCCAAGAGCTCGATAGTGCTGGGGCATGAGTTGAGGCCTCTCCAGCTACCAAAATTGCGCAGATACCCCTGGCAATCCTCCATATACTCTTCGATCAGGCATGCCTGGATTCCATATCTGTTATCGCATCTCTTCTGGCAGCTCTTTTTCGGCAATCTAAGCTGTGGATTCTTTTCCTCGAAACTCAATCTTGGTCTCTGACCACTCTCATAGGCAGCCTGCTGCTGCCTGCTTCCGCCGCATGCGACAGCGCCAGCGATGGCGATGCCTGCCAGCGGAGCGATCCGTTTCCTATTAGTGAGCGTCATGTAAATATGGGTGTCTAGTTGTTTTTTTAACACTTTGCCTCATACTTAGCGACAGAACAATCTAATAAATAATTTAATCAGAAGGCCGGACAGAAGTCATAGGGTATTTTCCGTACTTCTGGAGCACGATGTGGTCTATTGCATTGAGGAATCCGTTTTCCTTTTCATCGTTCCCCTGGATAGACCTGATTTTTTCAATATCTGGAAAATACAGGACGGCTCCTGGGAAACCATAGATCGGACAGCCGTAACTGCCAGGGATAACAGTTACGTCCCCGGGCAATTTCTCATAGTTTCTCAAAGCATCGGGCGATTTGGCTGCCTCCGCGAAGTCTTCGAATATCAAGGCTTTCGGTCTTCCGGATTTTGCCGCCCACATAGATACGAGGAATATGGCGTCTCCTTCGTGGGGCAAGTTTCTGCTGAATGTGTCATGGAAAATTATTATCTGGGAATCATTGACCTGCTGTTCGGTGAAAAATTCGAATTCGTCCTTATCTGTAGTGACATTGACTGCATATTCAATATCCATGTCCATTCCGAACACGGAAAGCGAGTAATCGATGATTTTACCGTGTGCCGGCGTCTTTTCTGTCTTTGAGTTTATTCTGATGAAAGGCTCAAGCGACTTGGCCACCTTTTCGAACCCAACCAGGCAGTTTTCGTCTATCTCCGTAAAGACCATTTTCGATTTTCTAATGCCCGGATAGCTCGTTTGCAGTTTTATCGCTACCTCGAAAGGGGCAATGTGGTCGCAACCTCCCGGGTAAAGTATCTGGAGCGATGACGTTCGTTCGAGCTTAAGTTTTGAATATATGCTTGATACCGGAATATTCGCAAACACCGAAATCCCTCTCAAATAGTTGCCCTCAATATGCAATAAATTTTGGAATTCCTCGATCGGGATATATGCCGTGCGGGCATGCACTGTGGCTGGCGGAGAAAAAAATGACGGGCAGTCAACAAACCGAAACTGACTCTCAAGCACATAACGGACGAAAGGATTTGTCAAAGATTTCTCGCCCATGCGCGCAAAGTCCGCATGCGTCGGCAAATCCGAAAGCTTGGGGCATATCCAATTCGGGATTGTTGCTTCGTTTGCTTGGTCCTTTTCGACTTTGACAGCCGGCTGTGGTTTTGGCTGTTCGACTGGCTTGAGTACTTTCGGTGCGGCGCAGCCTTCAACGAGAATTGAAGCAGCTAGGAAGCACGTGGTGAGAGCTGCTTTCAGCCTCTGGTTTGGCTGGCAGTTAAGTTTCATATAATGGATTATTATGTATAAATAAATATAAAGCTATGGCTTAGGAGGCTCAAAAAACGAAACGCGAACGAAAATAGAAAAAATGGATAATAAATTAAAAAAGAATCGCGGCGCGCGTGTTCGTCTGTTTCAGTCCGTGAGCCCTTTCGGTGTGACCCTGAAGACCGCTTCCCCTTCCGGCATGCTCGGCGAATCCACCAATCTCGCAATCCTCTTGTCGTCCTTGCCCTTCCTCACATAGAGGCGGTAAGTCGACATGTGCGCAAGGACATGGCCGCCTATAGGTGTCGTCGGATCCCCGAAAAGGATTCCGGGGTTGTCCATGACCTGGTTCGTCACATAGACAGCCAGGTTGTACTTCTCAGCGAGTTTCTGCAACGTGTGCACGTGCTTGTTCAGCTTCTGCTGCCTCTCGCCGAGCGCTCCTCTTCCCAGGTAATCAGCCCTGAATTGCGAAGTCAGGGAATCCACGACTATCAGTTTGATGTTGTTATTCTGTATCGTCTCCTCTGATTTCTCCAGGAGGATTATCTGGTGGTCGCTGTTCTCTGCTCTTGCCACCTGTATGTTCTTCAGGACAGCCTGGGAATCCATGCCCTGCGCTTCTGCTAGCTGCACAATCCTTTCCGGCCTGAATGTAGCTTCGGAATCCACGAACAGCACCCCGCCCCCGAGGCCTCCCTGCTCGACAGGTTTCTGCACGTTCACGACTAGCTGGAAGCCCAGCTGACTTTTTCCAGAACTAAATTTCCCGTACATCTCCGTTATCGCCATCGTCTCGATCCCACCCCCAAGCAGGTCATCAAGGGCAGTTGAACCTGTCTTGATCCTGTGGATGCTCTTCCTCCGTTCATACACCTGATCGGCTGTCTCGAAACCTATCTCCACCATGGTCTTGGCGGCTTCGATAGCCTTCTTGGCAGATTCCACTCCCATCCCGCCGGCTTCTGCCAGCTCATGCGGCATCGCGGCGGCTATTGCCGGGAACTCGCTGTATCCGGCTGCCTTCAGCTTCTCTGCCGTTACTTCGCCTATCCCCGGAAGGTCTTCCAGGTCCTTGTAATATTTCTTCTTCCCCTTATCCTTGTCTTCGCTTGCCATGATCATCACCAATCATCTTACTACCCATCCCCGCGTTCTTCATTTCTATACTGATCCGCTCAATCATCCTCGAACTCATCCGGTTCGTATGTCCGTTTCGCCATGGTTTCACCTGCTCTTGTCGTTCGGGAAGACCAGGAGCTTGAGCTCGCCGATACGCAGTGAGTAGAACTCGTTCCCGTTCTTGGATACGCTCTTCCACATGCCCCCTACGTTCTTGTAGATGACAGCGCCGTTCTTGTCGCGGTCGGCCTGGACAATCCGAAAGTCAGGTTTGTTCCCGCTGGTTCCGCCAGAGCTTCCACTGCCCGCTCCACCAGAATCGTTCGAGCCACCAGATCCCCCAAATCCACTGCTCCCGCCCGATGCGTTCGCGTTGTCTTTCCCGGCCTTTTCCTCTGTCAGTTCCTCAAAGCCCTCATCATCGAGCTTGATTTCCGTCTCCTTCATCTTCACACCCCTAAGATATACATATATACTATGTATACTTATATGAAGATTGACCCAGGG
>CAILMU010000109.1 GCA_903835325.1 uncultured Microcaldota archaeon
GGTCCTGATGCTCCATTCTCTCTATAAACGGATATGATTTGGAGGGTCTGCCGATTTCCTCATAGTTGGTCGCCATCCCGTGAAGGATCCGTATTTCGTTCGGGCTTGTCTCCAGGGCTCTCTTATAGTATCGGAAGCTGTCATGCAGATTCTTCGGATAGGGTTCATAATAGGATAAAAAGGCGAGCTCCGCCAGAGCAGGTGCCAGGTCGGGTTTCAGGGCCAGGGCTTTCTTCGCAAACTCCTCCGACCGCTTGAGATCCTCCTCCTGTCCTATTCCCATATTGACGTATTGGGAATACGCCGCTGACATGCCCGCGTAGAGAACCGCATTATCCCCCATGACTTCGATGGCGGTCTGAAGATATACAAGTGCGCTGTCGAGGGAGCTTTTCTCGAAGCGCATAATTTCGCGCTCGGCCTTTAAATAGCATTCGTAAGCCTTGAGATTATCGATGGGGTGCTCCGAAATTCTTTCCATCTCCCTGGGGGTCAGTTTCAGCTTAAGGGCATTCACGATCGCGGAGGAGATATCATCCTGAATCGCAAATACATCCTTCAGCTCGCGGTCGTAGCGTTCCGACCAGAGATGATATCCGTCGGCGACATTGATAAGCTCTGCCGTGATGCGAAGCCTGTCGCCGGACTTTTGGACGCTCCCCTCCAGGACGGTCTGCACATTGAGTTTATCGCCGATATCCTTGATATTTTCTGTCGTCCGGCCCTTGAATGTGAACGCGGATGTCCTTGCCGGCACTTTCAGATCCTCTACGTTGCTCAGCCGGTTGATCAGCTCTGCGGTTATTCCGTCGCAGAAGTACTCCTGGTCTTTCTGGGGACTCATATCCTCGAATGGCAGCACAGCGACCGATTTCTCTCGTGTGCCGGACGCCTGTGGCCGGTCAGCACCCTGCCGGAACGGATTGAAGAGTATCGCAAGAACGATCAGCAGGACGATGACCGCTAGAATAACACTTATCACGGTCTGGCTGCGGGGCCGCTTTCGGCCTTTTCCGGCCGGGGCCGCGGCACTTGTTGCATATCCCGCCTTGGCGTATTCAAGCTTCTTTCGTTCGTGCCGAAGGTCGGCCAGCACCTCGTCCGCGTGCTGGTACCGGTCATCCCTGTCCTTCGCAAGGGCTTTGGAAACGATCCGTTCGAGCTCGGGAGTGACCTTCTCATTGAACCGCGCGACAGGCTGCGGCTCTTCGTTCATGATCGAATACACGAGCGCCGCCTGGTGCTCCCCCTTGAACGGCACCTTCCCCGTCAGCAGCTCATAGAGCACCACCCCGAACGAGAAGATGTCCGACCGCTGATCGACCTCCTCCCCCCGCGCCTGCTCGGGCGACATGTAGGCGGCCGTGCCCAGCGTGGAGCCGGCCTTGGTGAGTTTCGTCGCACCCTGCACTTTTGCCAGCCCGAAGTCCATGATCTTGACCTGCCCCTTGGCCGTCAGCATGATGTTCGCGCTCTTGATGTCCCGGTGGACGATCTTCTTCTCGTGAGCCGCATCAAGCCCCTCACAGACCTGGACCGCTATGTCCAGGACCCTCGGCAAGGGAACGGTCTCCGACTCCAGGAGCTGCTTGAGGGTCTTTCCCTCGACGTATTCCATCGAGATGAAATGACGGATGCCGGCAGGGCCGGCGTCCTCGTCGATTTCATAAATGGTGGTGATGTTGGGATGATTCAGCGCGGAAGCGGCCCGCGCTTCGTGGTAGAAGCGTTCCTTCTCGGCCGGGTCGCTCGTGAGGTA
>CAILMU010000110.1 GCA_903835325.1 uncultured Microcaldota archaeon
CCCTTCAGGTTTCGGATGGGTCTCATGGAAGGGACATCTCGCTAAGGATTATAAAGTGTTTTTCTTTGACCGGTATTCCCTCACCATCTCGATGATCCCATGCTCGAGGGATCTTGGCAAGAACCCCAGCTCCTTCTCCGCCTTCGCGCAGTCGAAGGCGCGGTCGTAGCCCAGGATGCTTATATGCTCCTTGGTGAGGGTCGGTCTCTTCCCCCCGAGCCGGTACAGCAGCTCCTGGCCCGAGGCGATCAGCATGGCGGCCCCCAGGTTGATGCTGCCTTTGGGCGCTTTGACGCCGAAGGCTTTGGCCGCTATCGAATATATCTCCTTCTGGGCAAGTGGCTCGCCTGAGAGGACGTACGTCCCCTCCCCTGAATCAAGCGCATGGCAGAACGCGTCTGCGACATCATCCACATGCACGAAAGGGATGCGGTTGCTCCCGTTCCCTATCATCCTCATCTTCCCCTTCTCGATATACGAAAGCACCTTGTAGTAATCCTCATAGCCCGGCCCGTATATCGTGCCGATGCGGAATATGCAATGGTCCTTATGCGCCGCGACGATGCGCTCGGCATCCAGCTTCGAGCGCGAATAAACCGAATCAGGGTTCGTGGCTGTCTTCTCGTTGGCCGGGATTTTGGCGAGCCTCTTCCCATATACCGATATCGAGCTCGCGAATATGATACGGCATCCCTCCGGCGCCGCCTGCACTATCCGCTCTGTGAGGGCGACGTTCGCTTCCCTCATCATCCGCTCATCCAAGGTCTGGATCGAGCCGGCGATATGGAGTATGATATCGGCGTCATTGAGTATCCCCTTCAACTGCCTGGGCGAAAAATCAGTCACAATCTCGTTTTGGAGCCCATGCTCCTTGCGGACGAGAGGTATCGCATCGATCCTGCGCAGGACCGCCTGGCCGAGCCTGCCTGTAGCTCCTGTCAGGTATATCGTCCTATCCTTGCCTTTCTTCTGGCTTGTGGTCAAATCCGTCATACGGCCGCCTTCTATCTGCTATCCATATGCTATGCGACGCTCGTCATCCACCTTCCGCTTCGCTATCTCTTCGAGGCGCATATCTATCCTCTTCTCCGATTCGAGCCTCTCGAGCTGATAGCCCTTCATATCCATGAATATCATACCGCCAGCTAGACGAGGGTGGACCTTCCCTATCTCCAGGAACATCTTTTTGGCGACATCGCGGTAGTCAGAGTGGCCCTGCATCGAGCTGCGCAGCTCCAGCATCTGGTATGCTTCCCGAAGGTTCAGCATCATATACCAACGTATGTTATAGGCCAGAGGAACCACGTATTGCGCCTGGGCGCGATGTTTTGCGGCTATCTGCGCATAAGCGTCCTTCGCCTGCTCCATCACACCATTGAATTCGCTTTCGTAGCCTGCCTCCACTATCTCGGGGGGCATCTTGAAACCCAGATACGGCGTCAGCTCCTGCCTCTGCTGGGTCAGTATGCGGTGGCGGTGGAGGTCCCGGTAAGCCCCGAAATTCGCGCAGATGTCGAATGTGTAGTAAGCGTGCTCGAAGGCCCTCCCCGGCCTGTGCCTGCGGTTCCCCCTCTCGTTTATATATGACTTGATGATTTCCGCCTTCTCATCAGCGCCCATCCTATCCACGATTTTCCCGATTTCTTCGGCAGGTTTTTGGAGAAGAGGGTAGAGCGCCGCTATGAGCACCTTCCGTTCCGCATCCTTGTCATAATCTACGAGCGATACCCCTTCCCCCCCGCTCGCGCCAAGGAATTTCGGGTTCGCGATCGTTTTTCCCATGTCCTTCCTGGTCTTCCTGAAGTATCCCTGCATCGACTGGCCGTACTTGTCGCTTGCCCGCCTCACAAAAGACGGTATGGCATAGGAGAGCTCATTCTGCATGGACGAGGCGAGTTCCCGTATCTCCGCGAGGTCATCGGCATACATCCTTGTTATCAGGTATTCGAACGCTCTCCCGTCGCCGAAGAACCCCATGTTCGTCTTGGTGGATGCAGGGAGCAGGCCGCGCAGTATATCGCAGGTCTTGGCCCTTATCGCAGATTTGTACGCCCGCTCGCTGGTCTTATCGTCCTGCGGGACGCGCTCCATGACGAATCCGGAGATTTTCGGGATGAGCGACGCATATGTCTCGAAGCAGTGGTCGCATGTCTTTTCGTACAGCTCCTTGAATTCGGACTGCATTATCGTCTTCTCGCGCTGAAATCTCCACTTCCCGTCCTGGTCCTTGTTGTCGAAATAGACGTATCTGGTGGATTTCTCCAGGGGAGACAAGCCGATCCTGGCATCCTCCACTATCTTGGTCGCCATTATCGAGATGCCTTCCAGCGCTATATGGGCTCCGGCCAGTTCCGCCACAGAATCATCGCCGTAGCCGACAAGGACGCGCTCATAGAACTCCTCCGCCTTTTTCGTCTGGACCAAATCCTTGTCCTTGCGCTCCCTGGGGGCGTCCTTCATCATCTCTTTCAGCCCGAGCTCTTCGGACAGCATGAATTCGTCGAGAAGGACCCGCCTCAGGCTTTTCGAGCTCCTGGAATATCTGGAGAACAAGGCGCCCTTCACGACTTCAGGAAGGTTGGTGAGCGCGAAGACCGGTTTGTCCATGTTCGTGACAAATGGCCTCAGTTGCGCCTTCTCTTCCTCTGAGAATTCGTCCATATGAGCCGTATTATTCCGCAATCATTTTATTTGCATGGTAAATCTGATTTACCATGGCTGAAAAATTGCGAAAATTTTTCATTGCCTTGCACCCTTGCCGGCTGCCTTCTCGATTTTCGCAAGATGCTCGGACGCATCCGTCACCTCTTCGTCGATAGTTCCGAAGGCGTCGTTGACCAGCGGGTCGCCAGGCACTGTCTTCCTGAACCTGCCGACGTTGTCCTTACGCTTCTTTTCCTTATTGGATGCGCCGATGAGCATCCTGTTCTTGTTCACTGCCGACACGGCGCGTCCTTCCGGGCACGGGTTCACGGCGGATTCTATCTCCAGCACCCGGACCAGCTTCGCGAATTCGGCCGGGTCCTTATCCGTCGGCATCCTGACTTCCACTATGACCGCGCCGAATGCATTCTTGCTAAGCGTCACCCCGAGGCCTCTCAATTCGCCTTCAGGTATGCTCTTGATGGCGATGCCGCGTTTCACTGCCTGGACCCTGAGGTGGTTCATGACAAGCTCCTTGTAACGTTCGGAAGTGATGCCTGGCCGCTCGGCTTGCTTCAGGCTGGGTGTGTTGCTGTTCATATGAAGATGCGTATGCCAAAGAAATGTTTTTAAATAGTTTGGTGCGTTATATAATGTAGATTATCATGGAAATGTGTGGTACGCTGAATGTCGCCTCAGGGCTTTGCATATCCGCCACTTCCAGCTATTTCTCCTTCGGCTTCTTCTCTTTTGGCCGCCAGGCCACTTACTAAAATGAATCCCCGGAAAAGTCTGTAAAATCTGTTTTGATTTCCTGACATATCGCCGTTTCGTCTTTGGCGGAACGGAAAAACAAAAAAAAACAAAACAAATGAGGTGTTCATAAATGCAGAAAATGAATGGAAAGAAATTGAACGGAACAAATGCGG
>CAILMU010000111.1 GCA_903835325.1 uncultured Microcaldota archaeon
AACCGCAGACGGGCGCGCAAAAAACGCAACCGCAACAGGCGCAGCCGAGCGCTAACCGGGCGCCTCAGCAGAACCCGCAACAGAGGCCGGTCCAGCAGCAGCAGAAGCCTGCGACGGACGCTCCAGCGGAGAAGAGGCACGAGCAAAGGAAAGGTGAGAGCTGATGACACGCGCAAAAAATCCAAGCTTCAGGGTATCTTTCAGGAGAAGGAACGAGGGCAGGACCAACTTCGCGAAAAGGCTGGCGCTGGTGAAAAGCAGGCTGCCCCGCATGGTCGTGCGCCGGAGCAACAAGAACGTCACGGTGCAGTTCATCGAGTTCGACCCGAAAGGGGACCGGACGCTGGTGACAGTGACAGGCAAGCACCTGGCGAAAACGTTCAAATGGCCATCCAAACGCAACGTCTGGACGGCATATCTTGCCGGCCTGATGGCAGGCGCTGCCGCCAAGAAAAAAGGGGTCAGCGATTTCGTCCTCGATGCAGGATTATACACGCCTTCGAAAGGTTCCCTCCTGTTCGCGGCCCTCAAGGGCGCTGCTGACGCTGGGCTGAAGACGTCGTTCGAACCGTCTATGGTTCCTGAGAGCAAGCTCAGCAATCCGCCGGAAGCGATCAAAGCCGCCTTCGGGCATGCCAAGAGCAAGATAGCGAGCGGGTGATATTGATGCCAGAGAAAGTACGTTCTATCGACAAGGAAGCATGGACGCCCAAGACATACCTGGGCAAGAAGGCGAAAGCCGGCGAGATCACGAGCCTCGAAGAGGTCATCGATTCAGGCAGGCCGATACTCGAACCGGAGATCGTAGATGTCCTGATACCTGAGCTTGAATCCGAGACGCTCGAGATCAAGACCACGCAGAGGGTCACAGACTCGGGAAAGAGGACGAAGTTCCGCGTAGTCACGGTCATCGGAGACCACAAGGGCCACGTCGGCCTCGGTGTGGGGAAAAGCGACGAGCTCAAACCGGCTATGGACTATGCCATACGCGATGCCAAGAAGCATATGATCGCGATAGGCATGGGATGCGGGAGCTGGGAGTGCAAATGCCAGATAAAGCATTCAGTCACCTCCAGAAGCGAAGGCAAGATGGGCAGCACGATAGTGCGGCTCAAACCCGCACCGCGCGGCCTCGGCCTCGCAGCGAACGACGTCGTGAAGAAGGTGCTGGGAATGGCAGGGGTCAAGGATATCTGGAGCTCGGCCCAAGGCGGAAAGAACGTCTATAATATGGCTGTCGCCACCATGAAGGCCCTGGACCGCCTCAACACATTGAGGCCGAGGGCAGTCGAAGAGAGGGGTGCTTGATCATGAAGCTCGCGATATTGCGTATCAGGGGAAAGAGGAACGTGGACCCGAGGATAAGGCGCACGCTGGAGATGCTCCGATTGACACGGCCGAACCACTGCGTCGTGATAGAGGATTCGCCTCAGAACCTGGGCATGCTGAACATCGTCAAGGACTACGTGGCTTTCGGCCCGATTGACGAGACGACGCTGTATTCGCTCCTTTGCAAACGCGGGATGAAAGGCTCGAAACGGCTGCGCACTGTGCTCGATGAACAGAAGCTCAAGGAAGCGACGGACGCGATCCTTTCCGGCAAGAAGACCATCGATTTCGCGAACCCGGTGTTCCGCCTGAGCCCTCCATCGAAGGGTTACAAGGACATAAAAAGGCCGTTCCCGGAAGGGGATCTGGGGCGCAGAGAGGACATATCAGCCCTTCTCAGGAAGATGATTTGAACCTGTAAAGCAAGCGATGATATTCATTCATATAACATATGAAAAAAACGAACGATGTTGTGATGATTATGGTCTCAAGAAGGAAACCAAGGCAGAAAAGCGAATACCTGGGTCATCGGACCCACGGTCGGGGCAACTGCAAGAACCGCAGGGGAAGCGGAAACCGCGGAGGGCGCGGGATGGCCGGCATATGCAAGCACCGATGGAGCTGGGCAGCGAAGAACGCGCCGGACTACTTCGGAAAGCCAGGTTTCACCAATCCGAACGCTTCTGAAGATGTCAAGACCATCAACCTGTTCCAGATAAACCAATACGCAGTGACGAACCGCATAGAGAAGAAAGGCGGGAAGTTTCACTTCGATTTCGAGGGCAAGGTACTGGGGACAGGGGATGTCACGGTCCCGCTCATCATCCGTGCATCGGCCTGGAGCAAGAATGTCGAGAAGAAGCTCAAGGAAACCGGCGGCGCGATAACCAAATTCGAGGAGAAAGGCGTCGCGTCCTGAGCAGGCTATTGACCGATAATTTATAAAGATTCTTCAAGAATACGCAGAAGCGGAGGGCCTTGATACGATCTGTCTGTCGCAGACAGACCCTTAGGTCCCAAGAAAGACATGATGGCTAGAACCGGGGTTAACCGATGATAATTGATTTCCTTCATAACCTTGCGAAGTACCTTCCTGAAGTGAAGGCGCCTGAAGTGGCTCCATCCACCAAAGACAGGCTTGTTTGGACCGGGATGGCCCTCATCCTCTATTTCATGATGTATGAGACGACGGCCTTCGGCGTCAACATGAGCACCGCCGGCGTCGATTTCCTGCAGACGATAACAGCCAGCCGCACCGGGAGCATCCTGACAGCGGGTATCGGGCCCATCGTCTTGGCGAGCATATTCCTCCAGCTCTTCGTCGGCGCTGGCATACTCAACCTCAACCTGAAAGAAAAGAACGACAAGCAGAAGTTCCTCGAGGTGCAGAAGATCCTGGCCATCATACTGGCAGTCGTGGAAGGCTTCATATTCGTGTATTTCAGCAAGCTGCCCCTGGTCGCTATAGCCGGGATAAGCCCGGCCGTGGTGATGGCGCTTGTGGTCGCCCAAATCGCGCTCGGTTCTGTCGCCGTGCTCTACCTGGACGAGGTCGTGACAAAATACGGCCTCGGTAGCGGCATCAGCCTCTTCATCGCAGCGGGTGTGTCCTTCGCGGTCATACTCGGTGTCATGAACCTGATCGCCGGGCCGACCGGAGTCATCTCAATAATGTCCGAAGGGGGGGCCGAATCGCTTTCGAATTCGCTTCTCGCGCTCATGCCCTTCTTCTTCACTATCATCGTATTCCTCGCCGTGGTTTACGCAGAATCCCTGAAAGTGGAGATACCCATCGCTTTCGAGCGGGTGCGGGGCATGGTGCCGAAACTGCCGCTCAAGTTCTTCTATGTCTCCAACATACCGGTCATCTTCGCGAGCGCACTCATCATCAATGTCCAGCTTTTCGCAGGCGCCGCCCTTGTGGACCAGTATTGGGTGAAAAGCACCGGGGCCCCGACGAACGATGTGCTCTCGGGATACAGCTTCGATAAAGACGGCATCCTGCCGGTGATCGGCTATGTCGATAACACCGGGCATCTGCGCGATGGCATACTCTATATGTTCACGCCGGTGTATGGCGAAGGGAAATCCACCGTCGAGCACTGGAATTTCATCACGAGCACGCCGACACCGCTCTTCCACATCCCGGAGTACGTCCATGCCTTGATCTACATCCTGATGCTATCGACGATCTCCGTCCTCTTCGGCATGTTCTGGGTGGAGATCTCCAATATGGACGCCAAAAGCGTCGCCGGGCAGCTCTCCGATTCCGGCATCCAGATACCCGGGTTCAGGAGGGATCCCAGGATGCTCGAGCAGATACTGAACAAGCACATATTCCCCCTGACTGTGATGGGGTCGTTCGCTGTCGGCATGCTGGCCGGTCTCGCTGATTTGACCGGCGCCTTAGGCACCGGGACCGGTATCCTGCTTTCAGTCGGCATCCTTCACCGGATGTACGAGCAGCTCGAGCAGATGCAGGCATTCGAGCTCTATCCGACCCTTGGGAAGATGTTCGGGAACTGAAAAGTATCATTTCGTTTTTTCCATTTTATTCATCGCAGCGCTAGCGCCCTTTTATGCGACCGCTTCCGATACTTAATAAATTTTTCTCTCGATATTAGTCTGAAAATCGAATTACTATCGCATGATACATCGAGAGGTGCAGTATCTATGATAATCGCAATGGGAGTTCCTGGTGCAGGCAAGACGACTGTCCTCAAGGGCCTGAAGGGCGACTACAAGGTCGTGAATTACGGCGACCTCATGCTGGAAATCGAGAAGAAAGAGTACGGGATCAAGGACCGCGACGAGATGCGCTTGCTTCCTATAGAAAAACAGAAGCACGCGCAGAAGCTTGTCGCAGAAGCCCTCGCCAAGATGCCCCATAAAACAATACTCGACACCCATTGCTCAATCTCGACACCGTCGGGCTATTATCCTGGCGTCCCGTTCGAGTTCCTCAAATTGTGGAAGGTGGATGTCCTCGTCTATATAACGGCTGACGCGCCTGAACTCGAAGCACGGCGCAAGAACGATCCGACACGCGTTCGCGACAACGACGATATCGCCCTCCATGACCAGATGAACAAGTCCTATCTTGCGGCCTATTCCGCGTTCTCCGGAGCTCCGGCAGTGATAATCTACAACAGGAACGGCAAACTCGAGGAATCGGTGGCGAAATTCCAGGCATTGCTGAAGTGAAACCATGATCGACATCAAATTATTGAGGGAGACCCCGGCGGTCCTGGAGGAATCGCTCCGGAACAGGAATTACCCTGAGGACGCGCACCGGACGCTCGGCGAGATACTGGATCTGGACAAGCAGTGGAGATCCATCAAGAAGGAAGAGGAGCTCCTTCGGGCTGAGCGGAACAAGAACAGCGCCCTCATCAACGAAGCGAAGAAAAACGGCGAGGGCACCTCCGACCTGATCGCACGCTCCGGCGAGATCGCCAAGCGCATCAAGGAGATATCCGTCGAGACCCAGACCCTCGAGGACCAGATAAAAGGGCAATTGCTCTACATCCCGAACATCCCTGACGATTCAGTGCCTCTTGGGAAGGACGAGAACTCGAATATGGAGGTCCGGAGATGGAGCGAACCATCAAAATCATCCAAGGACGTTATCGAGCACCACGAGCTTGGCGAAAGGAGCGGATACATCGATTTCGAGCGCGGGGTCAAACTGGCCCAGCACCGTTTCTCCGTCCTCTACGGCCCATTGGCGAAACTCGAGCGCGCCCTCATCAATTTCATGCTCTCAGTCCATATCTCGCGCGGATACAAGGAGGTCGCGCCCCCGTACCTGGTGAACACGAAAGCCATGACCGGGACCGGCCAGCTCCCGAAATTCAAGGATGAATTGTACAAATGCGCGGATGACGACCTTTGGCTGATACCGACGGCCGAGGTCCCGCTCACGAACCTTTTCTCGGGCGAAGTCATCGACGAGAAGCACCTCCCGATAAAGCTGACCTCCTTCACACCCTCTTTCAGGCGAGAAGCTGGGGCATATGGGAAGGATATCAAGGGCCTCATACGCCAGCACCAGTTCGACAAGGTCGAATTGGTCCGTTTCGTGAAGCCGGAGACAGGTTTCGACGAGCTGGAAAGCCTCACGAAAGACGCCGAGAATATCCTCCAGCTGCTCGGGCTGCCGTACCGTGTCATGGAGCTGTGCTCTGGAGACCTCGGATTCAGTTCGGCCAAGACATACGATATCGAGGTATGGCTTCCGAGCCAGGATAAATACCGCGAGATCTCATCCTGCTCGTGCTTTGCCGATTTCCAGGCGAGGCGGGCCAACATCAGGTATCGCTCGCCGAGGGGGCCTGAATTCGTCCATACATTGAACGGGAGCGCCCTGGCTGTCGGCAGGACCATGGTCGCCATCCTAGAGAACTTCCAGGAGGACAAGAAGAGCGTCGTCATACCAAAACCGCTCCGTGATTTCATGGGCGCTGATACGATAGAATTTTAATCGTTGGGCGCAGACCAATTCCTAGGTGAAACCTGTGGCTGGAATGAGGAAGCTGTATCTGTTCGCGATAGTCATGGCGATCGTGGCGATGATCGTGCATACCGTGGAATCCTTGCTCACCATGGGCTACTATACCGATCCGGCCAATTTCTTGCTCTGGAGCAAACTCATGATGCCCGGGGCCG
>CAILMU010000112.1 GCA_903835325.1 uncultured Microcaldota archaeon
CACAGCGGTATTGCATCTGTCATGGACTTTGACGGTCTGTTTCAGCGGCTCTTTCTTCACGACTTTCCCTTCCCGCTCGTGCTTCTCGATGATGAGCTTCTTCGCTTCCTCCACCTTCTTTCCGGTGAACTCGCCGGCCTCTCTCAATTTGCCGTACCTGTCGATGCCTTCTATCATGGGAAGCTTGTACCGGTGCATCCAGACTACATCCATCTTGTCCCCGAATGTGCACAGCATGACCAGGCCGGTCCCGAATTCCTTGTCCACTTCCTTATCGGAAATCGCTTGCACTTGTTTCCCGAGCGGCGTTATCACTCTCGCGCCTTCGAGCCCTTTGTACCGCTCGTCTGTCGGATTGAACAGCACAGCGACGCAGGCGTGCAACAGCTCGGGCCTTGATGTCGCGACAACGAGATTCTCGAGATTGGGGGTGGGTTTCCCATCGAGCGAAGACGGTCCTTCGAATTTGATATAATTCAGCGTCCCATCCTTCTCGACCTCGTCAAGTTCTGCTTTCGCGATGGCTGAGATGCATTTCGGGCACCAGAAGACCGGGTATTTGCTCATGTACACGAGCTTGTCAGCATACATCTTGATGAGCGAGAGCTGGACTTTCCGATGGTATTCCGGCTCCATGGTCCGATATTCGTAACGCCAATCTGGCGAGAACCCCATCTCCTTCATCTGCGTCCTCATGCGTTCTATGAATTCGCGCGTCCACTCGATGCATCTTGCCCTGAATTCGACCGGCGGGAGTCTGCCGAACTTCTTCTCCACTTTCACTTCGGTCGGGAACCCCTGGGTGTCCCAGCCTTGCGGGTAATAGACATTGAACCCGTTCATGCGCTTGTATCTTGCGATGAAGTCGATGAAGCTGTAGGATAGCACATGGCCCATGTGCAGTTCGCCGCTCGTGAACGGCGGGGGCGTGTCTATGGAGAAGATGGGGCGGACGGTGTCGTTCTCGTCGAACCTGTCGATGCCTTCTTCCTCCCAGATCTTCTGCCACTTCTTCTCGATTTCGCGGTCATATCTCTGCTGAAGCATAAGTATCACGTCAATAATAGTGATAATAGTTTGACCAAGTCGATTTTTTAACGGAATAGTTGGGGGAAGAGATTCCCTATATATTCAGCTTCATCCCGTCTCTTGCGGCGATGGTCTCTACTCCGGTCGCTTCCTGTATCCTCTGCGCTTCCTTTCCAGGCCCGACCCTCAGCATCTTCAGGCCAAGGTGGGTTATCACGCACCTTTTCGGCTTCGCGGCCTTCAGGATCTCTATGACATCCCCTGTCTTGAGATGCCCAACGTATTTGTCATCCTCTGGCTTCAGGCAGTTTATCACAAGCAGGTCGCACCCGACAAAATCCTTGCCCAGGCTCTCCATGTACTCTGTGTCGGTGATGTAGCCTATCACCTTTTCATCGAGATAAAGCTTGAATCCGAACGCGGTCGGTTCATCATGCTTCATCTGGAACGTCTCGATTGAGAACTGGCCCTTGCCGGCATCGAAGGTCTCTTTCCCGCCCGGAATCGCTGTGTAAAGAAACTCTATCTTGGATTTATGGTATTGGTGTATCGCCTGGTCCTCTCCTTTCTCATTTCCTTCAATCGCCTGCTTGCTCCCGATGAATATCCCGCGCTTCTTGAGGCCATAGCCTGTCATGCCTTCGACAAGCACCATAGCATCCGAGGAATGGTCGATGTGATTATGGGTCACGATTATGCAGTCCAGGGTAAGCGGATCCTTCTTCTCCTTCAGCGAGTGCAAAAGCGCCCCGGGGCCCGGGTCGACATGGATATTCGCGCTCTTGGAGTCAATCCTGAAGCCAGCGGTGGCCCTGACCTGTTTTATCAGGTTGATGCGGCCTCCGCCGGTGCCCAAGAAGACTATCTCCATGGTAAGGAATCTACGCGAAAAGATTTATTGCTATTGTCAGGCGAGTTTCTCTGCGAGCGCCAATAAATCATCTATCTTCTCTCTCTTGGCCCCCAGATACTCCCTGATTTTCATTATGACTCTTTTCCCCTCTTCCATCACTATCGTCTGTTCATCATATTCGAGCTCTTTGTAGGGTTTGTCAAAAAATTCATGGGCAACCTTATCCTTGACCTGTTCCCAGTCATATATCCGCATCTCCTTCATGGATTTCTCAACTTCCTCGCTGATCTTTCGATTCTGCCGGCCATCCGGCTTGCGCAATAGATGCCTCTTGAGCTCTTCGAGCGAGAATCCATGTTCCAGAGCGAACAGTTTCGCCCGTTCTATCTCCTCTTCAGGGTGTTCCATCGGCGTATCCGTGCCGGTTATCTCGGCCACCGAGTAATTCTCAATGGCATCGATGGGGATATCCGCAGGAAGGCTTCCATTGCCGGACGCGGCGCTCCCAGGTGTCACAATCCCCTTGAAAAGATGCGGCTCGAATCTCTGCTTCCTTCTGAAGGAATCGCGCTTCATCCTGAGCTCCTGGTTTGAAAGCACTTCGACATCCAGGAACTGCGAGCGGATATCCGCTGAGAACGCGGAGATTAGGGCGGCCAGTTCGCTTCCAAAACTCAGTCCAGGGATGCGCGTACCCCCGCCCGGGCCGTCGCTTACCGGAGGCTCATTCTGCGCCGCAAGGTAGGTCATGGCGATTTTCCTCATGGTCACATAGAGATTGTATGCCTGCGACCATGGGCCTTTGTTCGCGAAATCGTTCGCTATACAGGTGAATGCGGGATTGAACGTGCCGAGCGCGTTGAGATATCTCTTCTCTTCTGGGGCAATGACCTCTCCCCTGGCCCAATTGGCAACTGTGTCCCAGCAAACCGGCCGGACACCGATGCCGTTCGCATACCGCGCTATCTCATCGAAAACAATGTTCACGATGAAAACATATTGACGGCTAGCGAAGTCGTCTTTCTCGAAAAGGATTTTCCGCTCCGCGACAGCCGCCGGCTCGAGCGCGTGTACTGAATTCAAGCCCCTGAGAAGATGCGTCCTGAGCCTGGGAATCCATATCCCCTGCGAATTGCTTTCCATGATAAGTTCGCGTGCGTCCGTATATCTCTTGCTCGCCCCGCTGAGCACGATATCGACCTCGTCTATCGTCTTCTGGATATGGTCCTTCCTGAAACAAACCCTGTCGCCCGGGACCAGGTTCGCTGCATCTCTGGGGATGTACTTGTTGCCGAACCTAACGAGCGCCTTCGCCTGGCTTTTGAGCAAGCATGTTCCGGCCTCTGTGGAAATCTGCTGGAGCTTTACTGAAATCCCCGCCATGTTATTATATCAATCGCTACAATTTATAAGAATAAGACTATCCAGGCCGATGCCTCTCTATCCTCTTACAATCTTGCAGAACTGGCAGATGTCCTTCGAGCATGGCTCCCCGCATCGTTCGCACTCGCTTATCTTCGCCCCTTTAGAATATTTAGCCCGGAGCGCATCCTCCATCTCCAAAAAGCTGTTCACAATCTTGAATTTCGTCCCGGGGTATCTATCTTCCGTCTCGTTCAGCATCCTTCTGGTGTGCTGGCGGAAAGCGGTGTATGCGTATGGGCATTCGATGCGCTCTATCGCGATTCCCTTCATCATCGCGTAAATCGCTATCTCTTTTTCCGGGGTCAGCATCAATGGGCGGATTCGCGGGACGAACGAGGCGCTTTTCGAGCCTCTTTTTGCCATCGGTTCGTTCAGCCTCGCCAGGCGCGACGGCTCGTTCTTCATGATGTTCATGATGACCGTCTGCGCGATATCGTCCAGGTTATGGCCGATGGCGAGTTTTGTGGCCCCCAGTTCCTTTGCCGCTTTGTTCAAGGCGTATCTCCTGAGGACCCCGCACTGGCTGCAAGGCAAATCTCCAGTACTATCTCTCACCAATTCATCGAGCGTTTTCCCGCATAGTTTCTTGAAGGAATAGATATGGAGTTTTATCCCGAGCCTCTTGCACTCGCGTTTCGCTGCGACCATGGTCTTCGGCCGGTATCCCTTGATGCCTTCGTCTATGGTTATCGCGAACAGCTCGATAGGGAGGTCTTTCTTCAGCTCGGCAAGCGAATGGAGGAGAACAGTGCTGTCTTTCCCTCCTGACAATGCGATAGCCACATTGTCCCCTTTCTTGAGCATCTCCATTGTCCGGACTGTCTTCCTGAACCGTTTGTCGAACATGCGGATGAAATGGGCCTGGCACAGGTGCTTGCAGGAATACGGCAGGAAGACTACGCCTTCTTTTCCGCAATGGCAGAGGCCAGCCGATTCAGAATCGTTCCGACCGCACGCCCCGCCTTTTTTCTGTTTTTTCTTTTCCTTACCCACCGAAAACGACCTTTATGATTTCGACCTTGTCTTTCTTCCCGACTTTCCTGGTCTCTGGCGCGAGCTTCCCGTTGACCTTGATGACTACCTCTTCACGCATGAACTTCAGGTCCTTGAGCAGCGATGACACTGTCCCTGAGTAATCCAGGTCCTTCCTCTCGTTGTCTATGATGAGCTCCAATCTATCCACCTTTTTTATCGGGAACGAAAATCAAAAGAGCGATTGCGGAATCCGCGTTTCATCGTTTCCTAGTCCCGGGCTTCATCTGGCCTCTGGCTAGGAAAACGCCTTTCAATTCGAGGGAAGACGCCGGCGCATCGGCTTTCTCGCCATTGGCCAGCCTCAAATTAATGCCAAGAGCCGGATTCGGTTTCGCCGCGCTTATAGCGCTCTTTTTCGAAGAAAGAGCGGTATCCGCGATGCTTCCGCGAGAAAGCAGAAGCCCGCTTATCTCGGTCGCTTTGGCATACGGGCTCATCTGTCTTGCCTTGATGGTCTGCTCCACCGGAACTATCGGGCCCATCGGCCGGACCTGCCCGATAATCATGGCTTCGATATGCTCTTTCATCATCTGCCTGTGCATTTTCTCGATTTCAGACCCCTCCATTATCATCTTCGGGATAAGGGGGCCTGAATCAATCAATGAAGGCGCTGATGCCGTTGCAGATATTCCGCGCGAAACCTTGTTAGGAGCCATCCTGCCTTTGCTTCTCTTGCCCATGGATATGATATTCCATCGTAACTTTTTAAAGAGAGTTTTCAGGACCCGGAACTCGAATTTGTTGTAGTTGATGTCTATTTAAATGGTTCGTTCAATATCCACTATTCATTATCAGGGAGGGAAAAATCAGATGCGGATGCAAAAAGCGGCAGGGCCTCAGAAAGAGGCCGAACGGGCATTGGCCAAGGTATTGGCCGGCAGGCATCAGATGAAGCCAGATATCATCAAGCCACAATCCGTCTCTATATTCGAAATCGAGGACATGGGCCGTTCCTGGGAAGAGTTCGGTTGGCGCACATTCGCCGAATATGGTTTCCACGAGGACGAGCGGGACAGGGCCGAAAAACTCGGTTTCGTCTATGAAAGGAAATTCCTTGAAGTCGTTCCAGCCGGCTTCCTCCCGGCCATGCAAAAGAAATTGAGCGATTACAAGGAAGAGCTGGAGTACGTGATCAAGAGGTCCCGAGGTGGCAGTCTGCTAAAAAGCTTGGAGCGCACGCTCCGCAATATCAATGAACTGGAGAATCTGCATTGGGTGCATCTCGCTCCGATAGTCCCGAACGAGCCCGTCCTAAATCATGACAAGGCGATGTTCCCGTTCGATTCCAACCTCCGCCTTGATTACGCTCTCTTCGCTTCCTTCATAGAAGGGCTGGAAAAAGGCATCCTCATGGCTCCCGGAGCAGAAGACTGGCGCAGCCAGTTCATGTACCTGAAAAAATACGAAAGCGAGGTCGATATGGGCGACTCAGTCTACGGGAGCGGAGAGGTGATGGTCCGCTTCCACATAGATATCCCGGGGCTTTTGCAATCGAGGAACATTTTCTTTGATCCCGAAGGCTTCATCACCGCAAAGGAGTATGGGAACACTTTCATGGTCAAGGGCGGAATCCCAGTGAGTTGCATCGATTCCTGGAGCATCTGGGATGGCGATGACCCGCCGCAATATCCCAAATCAAAGTAGGCCTCGCGTTTCGGCAGTCACACTGCCCTCTCTATCTCGTTCCTTGTCAGGGCGATGTCCTTCATGGCGGCATTCAGGCTCGCCTGCGCGATCAGCCTCTCCTCTATCCTGAGGAGCTGGTTGTACTTGGCCGTCCTCTCCCCTCGTGCCGGCGCGCCCGACTTTATCTGCCCCGCGTTTATCCCGACAGCGAAATCGGCTATGAAGCAGTCCTCTGTCTCGCCGGAGCGGTGGCTGACGATGATGTTTATCTTGTTCTGCCTGCACATCTTGGCCGCTTCGAGCGCTTCGCTCACAGTGCCTATCTGGTTTATCTTGAGGAGGAGAGCAGTCATGGACCTCTCCTCTATCGCCCTCCTGATGCGCTCCGGGTTCGTCACTACAAGGTCGTCGCCAACTACCTGGAGCCTGGGCAATTCCTTCACGAGCGCGGAAAAAGCCCCGAAGCTGTTCTCTTCGAAGGGATCCTCCAAACTCTTTATCGGATATGCCTTCACAAGGTCCGAGTAATAGTCAATCAGTTCGTTCTCACCGAGCTCTTTCCCGTCTATATGGTATTTCCCCTTATCATAGAACGAGGACGATGCCGCATCTATCGCGAAATCGCACTGTCCGTTATAACCGGACTCTTCGACAGCGCCGACAAGCGCATCAAGCGCCTGGTACGCGTTGTCGATAGGAGGCGCATAACCGCCTTCGTCCCCGACGTTCCGGGCAAGGGGGCCGTATTTCCGCTCGAGCTGCTTGCCTAGACAATGGTATATCTCGCTAGCCATCCGAAGCCTGTCCGCAAAACGGTCGGCAGCCGGCATTATCATGAATTCCTGTATCGCTAGTTTGCCCCCGGCATGCTTCCCGCCATTGATGATGTTGAACATGGCCAGTGGAAGCATATCCCCTCCCAGATGCTCGTAGAGCATGGCGCCAGAACCGGATGACGCTGCCCTCATCACGGCCATGGATGTCGCGACGATGGCATTCGCTCCCAGGTTGCTCTTGTCAGGTGTGCCATCGAGCTCCCTGAGCTTGTGGTCTATGGCCTCCTGGTCTGATGCATCCATCCCGGAGATGGCCGGCGCTATTGAAAGGTTCACGTTCTCGACCGCTTTCCGCACGCCCTTCCCGATGTACCTGGGTCCCCCATCCCGCAGCTCGTGCGCTTCGAAAGTGCCTGTGGATGCGCCGCTGGGCGCTGCCGCGCTGCCGAAACCGCCGTCTGTCGCCACATCGACCTCCACAGTGGGGTTGCCGCGCGAATCGAGTATCTCTCTTGCCCAAACCGATACGATCTTCATGGGAAACACCGCTCAGGATGACATCTTCGTTATACTCCCTGCCCATTGCCTTAAAAACATACTCTTATATCTGTCTCTGGATTACGGCAAGAGCGGCCAAAATCCCAATTCATCAGAGCATAAAGAGGGCCCCCATGGCAGATAAGCGCATGAATCCGACCGATGCCAAGACCTACTACCAGCTCGGAAACGACTTCTACGAGAAAGGGGACTACGACAAGGCTATCGAGAACTACAACATGGCGATTCTCCTGAACCCTGTGTTCTCGGAGGCCTATTTCAACCGGGCATTGTCATATTACCAGCTCAAGAATTTCGACAAATCCGTCGCTGATTACACGAAATCCATGGAGCTCGACCCCCAGAACCCGATAATCTACAATAACCGGGGCGATGCGTTCTACCGGAAGCAGGATTTCCAGAGCGCTGTCAAGGACTATGACAAAGCCATCGCCCTGAACCCGAATTACCTGAAAGCCTTCTACAACCGGGGGCTCTCATACGCTTCCATAGAGGAATACGAGAAAGCAGTCGAAGACTTCTCGAAGGTCATCAAGCTCAAGGCCGATTTCGCCGAGGCATACCATCTCAGGGGCCTCGCTTTCGAATACGCCGGCAACATCTCGAGCGCGATTGCCGATTACACGAAAGCGCTCGAACTCAATCCTGAACTCACCGAAGCCAAGACCCACCTGGAGAGCGCTAAAGCCAAGAAGGACCAGGAAGGCAAGGGCGGAGCAGCCGAAGGCGGGACCGCCGACATTAAGATGCTCACGAAGCCCACCACCACATTCGTGGATGTCGCGGGCATGTCAAAGATGAAGGAAGAGATACGCGAGGCTGTCGTTTATCCCATGCGAAACCCTGACCTTGCCCGCAAATACGGGAAACTGGCCGGGGGCGGAATCCTGATGTACGGGCCGCCAGGATGCGGAAAGACGTTCATCGTGAAAGCGGCCGCAGGCGAATGCCAGGCAGGCTTCATCAACGCGAAATTGTCCGACTTGCTCGACATGTATGTGGGCAATACCGAGAAGAACATCCACAAGGTCTTCGAGCTCGCGCGCAAGAACTCGCCCTGCCTGCTCTTCTTCGACGAAGTCGAGGCTATAGGTGGCAGGCGCGACCAGCAGGAAGGCCAGCAGTACATGAAGATGGCCGTCAAC
>CAILMU010000113.1 GCA_903835325.1 uncultured Microcaldota archaeon
CCGGGAGAGCAAGGAGAGGGGAATCCACTCTGAATATGTTTTAGCGGATATCGCAGGGGTGAAATTCAAGCCCAAGAGTTTTGATGCGGTAATTATGATTGATCTTCTGGAGCATCTCGATAAGGCCGACGGAGAGAAGATACTGAGGAATGCCGAAGGATGGGCCAGGAGAAAAGTTATTGTCACCATGCCCGTCGGCTGGATACGCCAGGGTATGGTTCAGAATAATCCTTTCCAGGTCCACCGGTCCGGCTGGCTGCTCCGGGAAATGACGCAGAGAGGTTACCGGGCGTACGGGATGGCCGGATTGCATTCCCTCAGGAAGGACGAAATTTCAGAAGATCTTCTCAAGGAGGGGATATTTGCCTCAGTAAAGTACCGTCCCCGGTGTTTTTGGTTCGTTTTCCTGACGTTGAGCCAGTTGTTCACATACTTCGTTCCCGGCAAGGCGTTCGAGGCTTTTTATGTCAAAAACCTTGCCGCACACAGCGGCGGCAGGCATTGAAATGGGAATAAAAAAATTCATTCTGGCTCAACTGCTGTACAATCGGGTGGCCAAGGCGTGCGCAAATAGACTTCTCGAATGGCCGCTATTCCTGCGAAACAGGGGATACCGATATGTGTTGAGAAGGCAGATCAAAAGAGTGATAGATCGATATCGGTACGTGCCGTTCGCCCTTCGAATCGAGAATACGAATATCTGCAATGCCCGCTGTTACCTGTGCCCGCACCCCTCCATGAAACGCCGGAAGGGCAGCATGAGCAGAGAGCTCTATAAGAAGCTGATCGACGAGGCGTGTAGATGGGGTGTTGGATATGTGAATTTGCATAACTTCGGGGAGCCACTTCTCGATAAGGATTTCGCATGGCGGGTTGCATATGCGAAACGCGCCGGGATTGCCAGGATTTCCACGAACACGAACGCCCAGCAACTGGATGAGCGACTGGCTCAGGAGTTGATCGAGGCAGGCCTTGATGAGATTATAATAAGCCTCGATGCGCTGAGCCAGGAGATGTATGAAAAGATCAGGACAGGGCTTGATTATAAAAAGGTGCTCGGGAATGTCGAGGGCCTCATGGCGTTAAAAAGAAGGATGAAAAGAAATCCGACGACCTCAGCTCTTTCAACCCGAGGAAACCCACCGTCGAATTCCTGCCGACCAACGTGTCCACTTTCGACGATTTGATAGAACGCAAGGGAATCGAGCGGGGCAACACGATTCTTCTCGCCGGCGGATGCGGGGCGGGAAAGAGCACGTTCTGCATGCAGTCGCTTTACAACGGCGCCCTCAAGGGGGAGAAAGGCGTCTACCTGACCTTCGAGGAGCCTGCGGAGAAGCTCAAGCGGCATATGTGGCTCAATTTCGGCTGGGACATCGATGCGATGGAGAAGAAGGGCATGATGTCCGTAATCACGGTGAACCCGTTCGAGCTCGCGCGCTCGGTGGAAGCGGCGCTGATGAGGCAGAGGGGCAAGCTCCTCATAGACATCGATGAAATGAAGATGCCGTTCAACCCTGACAGGGTCGTCATCGATTCGATAAGCGCGATTTCAGCCGCCTTCGTCACAAACCCAGAGCACTATCGCGCATACTTGCGCTATCTTTTCGAGAGTCTCGAGAAATACAACTCCGTCACCTACGGTCTGGTCGAAACGGAGCAGGACCCGACGATATACAGCAAGCTCGGCATCGAGGAGTTCCTGTCCGATGGAGTAGTCATACTGTATCACATAAAGAAGGAGCAGCACAGGGTGCGCGCAGTCGAGATACTAAAGCTTCGCTGCTCGAACCACCTCAAGAAGATGGTCCCGTACAGGATAAACGAGAAG
>CAILMU010000114.1 GCA_903835325.1 uncultured Microcaldota archaeon
TGTCGCTTCAGCCAGGAGAACAGCATCGGTATCCGTTGTTATCCCAGGGATAGTCCCGCCCATCACGACGGCTTTGTTGCCGTCCATCACTTTCGCTTTCTCGAAATCCCTCATCACGCTGCCATTCACGTCCACGCCTTCGCCACGGAGGGCGGCTATCAGCAGTTGCGCGTTCTGGCGCGTGGATGTTATCGCTATCATATCGGCGTCGTATTCGCCGGCGCCTAGCTCCCTGACGGCATTCGCATAAGTGCGGGCGATGGTTCCGCCACCAGTGACAATGCCGAAGGTGTTCTTGCTGGCCTTTATCGCCTTCGCGATAGCCCTCAAGAACGCCATATCCGGCTTCCCATCCGGGTTGATCGAGCTTCCACCAATCGAAAGAATGACGTGCATGATTCCATCTCTTTGTTTCTGTTTTTAATCATTGTTAAGCATACCAATCTCATGACATTGCATATAGGTATCCATGAGATAGAGAAAAAACTCTCCGAATTGGAGAAGAAGCTGGATGCCGTCCTGGCGCAGAACCGGCTTGTCGTGCGCTCCTGCTCGAACGCCATAAAATGCATGCATTCGCACGAGCTCGAGGAGGCGAAGAAGCACCTGAAAGAAGCCGAGAAAGGCCTCGACGGCATCGCGCCTTATTATGACGATTTCCCAGGCCACCTGGACCACGTCTACCAGGAATACGCCGAAGCCCGAATCGTTCTCTCGGCAATAGAGCTCAAGAAAATCCCGGGTTTTGCCGAGCTGAAGGTGCCTGAAGTGCCATACCTCAATGGCCTCCTCGATGCCATCGGCGAGCTGAAGCGCGAGATGTACGAGTCATTGCGACGCCAGGACAAGCACGAGGCCGAGTTCTATTTCAAGATGATGGAGGATGTGTACGACGAACTGCTGCCGTTGCGCTTCTCGAACGCCATCCTGCCGGAATTCCGGAGGAAGCAGGATTCCGCCCGCCACCAGATAGAGCAGGCGCGAGGCGAGCTGTTATAGATTTTTCGCGCTTATTCCATTTTGCATAATTTCGGGGGTGGAAAGAATGGCAGGAGAATCTGATCTTGGGAAATTACTGCATCGGATGGATCCGGCGCTGGATTCCGGGAAATACTATTTCGCGACAGTGGATGAATCCCAGCTCATGGCTCTCAGCGCATATCTCGGGAGCATCGTGGATGTCTTCCGCGAGGAAGAGGGCCTCAGCATAGTCATAGACGAAAGCATAAAGGACAATATCAGCGAGCTATCCCAGAAAGAGATAATCGGCCCCTTCGCTTTCATAACCATCAAGATGAACTCTGATTTGTCCTCGATCGGGCTTCTTGCCAAGATAACCTCGGCTCTAGCGAGCGAAGGCATCAGCGTGAACTCGTTCTCGGCGTATCACCATGCCCATATCTTCGTGCCTTTTGATAAGAAAGACGAGGCCATGGAGATACTGAACAACATCTAATATGTCGCAATCCAATGCTGCGTCCGAACCGATGCAGGCGAAGCCTGCATCCCAGGCCTAACCTACCATTTGCTCTGGAAAGGCCCTGCTATCCTCAGCTTCTGGTTGCTCGCATCCACGACCAAGATGAGCTCCCCCTTCTCATAAGCGATCGGTACGCTCAAGGTCAGGTCATTCTCGGTCATGTTCCCTTCGACGAACTGCATATTCGCATATGCGTGTATCTTGCCCTTCAATTCGTCCTTGAAGAACGGGCTTTTCGAGAACCTGCCGTTCACGATGTTTTCGACCTCGTATTCATGGCGGATGGGAACAAGGATGCCTTTTCCTATAGGTTCCCCCCGGTATGCCATCGAGAATCTCTGCCCGGCAGAAGCCTCCTCGACCTCCTTCCCGTTCACCTGGATGCTCCGGACTTCCACATCCTTCTTCTCAGGCAGGATGAATATCTTGTCATGCAGCTTGATTTTCCCTGCTTTCACGATGCCATGCGCGACATTGCCGACAGATTTCACTGCCTCAGTCCTGTCCACGAGCGCGATGAGGTTCTCCCCGCTCTCTCCGCGCACGCTGACGAGTATTTTCGCTTTGGCTGCTTCCATATCCGCGACCTTCTCGAACTTCTCGAGCGAGGTGCCGGCTAAAGGGAGCGGGACTTTGGAGATTATCACGCCCTTGTCCATCTTCAGGGCGTTCAAGGCGACGATTATCTCGCCGATCTTCGGAGATAGCGCATCGACTATCAGGACCGCGTAATCCGCCATGGATAGCGTATAGAGCAGGGGCTGTATCTTTTCAGGGAATTGCACCGGGTCGATAAGGGTTATCAGTTTGCCATTGGATTCGATGCTATAGAACGCGAGCTCATCCTTGCTCATCTCTTTGCCTGCTGATTTGCAGAACTGCTCCCTCAATTCAGGTTTGTCGGATAAAACAGCAACGAACAAATCACCACCCCATAGGCGCTTATGAAGAAAAGGTATTATAGGGGATATGTAACGAGGTCTGGATGCGCCGGAGGCGACTGGTTTCAAAGCTTCGATTTGATGAGCGACTCGATTTTCTTCTTCCGCTCATCCAGCCTTCCCTGCGTCTTGTATTCCATCGTGAGCCTCACAATCGGTTCGGTTCCGGATGCCCGTACCAAAAACCAGCCATCATCCTCATCGATACGGATCCCATCATCGCTTCTCACATCGCCTTCGATTCCGAGTCCTGGCAGCGCATCCTTTATCGCCTCTATCGTCGCTTGCTTGTCTTTTGCCGGGAACCTCTCCCTCGCCATCGGGTTTTGTTTATACTTTGTTTTCAGTTTCGAGAATACGCCCCTCTCGCAGAATATCTCGGCGAATTTCGCTGCGGCAAGGACCGCATCAGGCACATGGACGCTGTCCCGGTAGATATACTCCCCGCACGGCTCGCCTCCGAAGAGCGCGCCGTTCTCCTCCATGAGGTCCCCGATATGCGTGCTCCCGACCGGGGTGATATCGATGGTTCCGCCAGCTTCCTCCACGACTTCGCGGATGACGAGCGATGCTTCGATTGTCGAAATGATTCTCTTGTTTTTGGGATTTTTTTTGTTATTTTTAATATTCGAATCCGATAGCTCGTGCTCTATCATCATGGCCAGCTGCGCATCGAACGGCAGGACCGCTCCGGTCTCATCCACGATTACGCACCTGTCTCCGTCTCCGTCGTGCGCTATCGCGAAATCAGCGTGCATAGCAGGAACGAGCGATGATAAATACGCGAGGTTCTTCGCATTGGGTTCAGAAGGGCGATTGAAGCGCTCCATGGACGAATTCGTGCTAATTACGACACAGCCGAGATCGGTGAGGAGCTGAGGTGTTATCACTGAAGCTGCCCCGTTGCAGTCCACGATTATCTTCGGTTTTCTCTTGGCTATTCTATCCACATCAACGAGCCCGCGGACCAGTTCCTTATGCTCGTCTATAATCGAATCATCCCGGGAAAGCGTTCCCTTGATCCGGCTCGTTTTCCATTTTTTGGTTTTGTATGCGTCCTCAATCTCTTTTTCCATGGCTTTGCAAATCTCCTTCCCTTTCTCGACGAGCTTCAGTCCGTTGAACTCCTCGGGATTATGCGAAGCGGTTATCATGATTCCGCGGGAAGCGATTGGTCTTCTCCCGCAAGTCGCGAGCGCCAAGGTCGGCGTGGGGCATATCCCGATATCTATCACATCAGAACCCGCTTCCTTCGCCCCTTCGGCCGCAGCCTCGAGGAGGGAAATCCCGCTTTTCCTGATATCCCTGGCAAGCACTAGCTTCCCGTTTGAGAATATGTTGGCGACACGGTTCGCAAGCTCTTCAGTTATAACGCTTCCGTAGATGCCACGAATGCCAGAGGTTCCGAACATAAGCTACCCATCCAAATCGAGAAATCGCAATCTTCCAGCCCTGCTTCCCTTCATCAGGCTATCTCGAAACCTATTTATTTCTATATAGAGTTATAAATGCACCATCGAGGTGGTAAATTGTCGGCAATAGATGATGTCCTGAAATATATCGCTACTAACGAGATTAGGTGGGTCGACCTCCAGGTCTATGATATCAAAGGCTTGATGCACCGTGTCAGCGTCTCGAACCGCAAGATAGAGGAAGCGAGCTTCGGGAACGGCATGCACGCGGCTGACCTCTCAGAGGTCTTCGGGCCCTCCGACCAGGGCGAACTTGTGCTGATGCCCGACCCGGACACACTTGCCAGGCTGCCATGGGAGCCGGCGACCGTGCGCCTAATGTGCGACATCTACACAGCGATAAAGAAGGAAAGGTATCTCAAGGACCCGCGATACGTGGCCCAGAGGGTCGAGACGAACCTCGGCGCCGCAGGCATCAAGAATGCCCTTGTGGGCGCTGATGTGGACTGCCATATATTCGATACTGTGACTACGGACAAGACGACCCGGGGAAGAGGGACGGGCATGCTGCTCGATTCCCGCGAAGCGCGCTGGGGCCCATCGCCCCAATCCAATGAGAAGACCGGGTCTTTCGTCGCGACGCCATACGATTCCATGTATTCGGCAAGGACGCAGATATGCGAGACCATGGAGGACAGCTTCGGCATGCTCGTGGATTCGCACAAGCACGGCCCGGCACCGACAGCCCAGCAGAGCTTCGAGCTAACAGAGCGCAACCTGACAGCCGCAGGGGATGCTTTAAACACCCTGAAATTCATCACCAAGAACCTGGCCACGGCAGTCAATGCTGCCGCCACTTTCATGCCCTACCCTGTCGAAGGGGAGAAAGGCAACGACCTATCGGTCTCGGTGAGCCTCTGGAAGACGAGCGACAACAACATCTTCTACGACCCGAAGGAGGAGTATGCGCAGCTGAGCCAGACCGCCCGCTATTACATCGGCGGCCTTCTCGAGCACGCGCCCGCGCTCTCGCTCTTCACCTCGCCTACCCCGAACTCGTACAAGAACCTCGCTATCGCGAACCGGAAGTTCGGCTGGAGCTCGGTCAGGAAAGACGGGGTAGTGTTCGCTCCGTTCACGAAGAAGAACGTGAAAGAGGTCAAGCGCGTGGTCTACCAGTCCGGAGACCCGTCCGCGAACCCGTATCTCGCATACGCCCTTGTAGTATCGGCTGGCCTTGACGGCATAAAGAGCAAGATAGAGCCCGGAGACCCGCTTGAAGTCGAAAGCAAGAAGGCAAGGGTCGAGAAGGCAATGCCATCTTCGCTGTATGAAGCCATATTGGCCCTCCAGAGCGACAACAAGTTCATCAAAGGGGTAGTCTCCAGCGAGCTCTTGGGCGATTACCTGGACCTCAAGATGAGGCAGCACCAGGATTCCCTGAAGAACATAACCGGCTCGGAGCTCTCGAGATACTTCAACGTCTAGATTTTTTGTCTTTCATTAGTTTTTAATTTCCTTTATTTATTTTTTTATCGAACCATTACTTGTCGCCCTATTGCTGATATACATGAGAATCGCGATACTTCTCGTCGGAATGACGCTTCCCGGATTCCACCCTATAATCCAAACCATCCGAAAGGAATTCCGTTCTAGCGTATCGATGCGATTTCTGGACCCCCCACTTTCCCGCTCGTTCAAAGCATCGCGCAACCAATACGATGCGGACACGCTGCTCCACGAGCTCGTGGGGTTCGCCTCGCCCGATGCTGATTACGCGCTCTTCATAACGAAAGAGGATCTCTACAGCGAGCCGTTGAATTTCGTCTTCGGACTGGCTCATGATGAGGCGGGGATAGTCTCGACCGCGCGGTTGGATCCGAGATTTTATGGAGCGGTGAAAGAAACCTATCGCGCGGACGCGGCAAAACTCTTCCGGATGCGCATAGAGAAAGAGATGATACACGAGCTGGGCCATGCTTTCGGCCTCGGGCACTGCCAAGACCCGCTCTGCGTCATGGTCTTCTCGGATTCGATCGAGGATGTGGATAAGAAGAGCGCGAGGTTCTGCGAGCGGTGCAGGGAGATAATAAAAAGCGTAGTTGGCAAAGGTCATAATATCTGAATTCTCTGGGCTCGTAGTCGACCGGTTAAGACGCTTGTCTTACACACAAGAGATACGGGGTTCAACTCCTCGCGGGCCCATACTTTTTATTTCGGAGCGGAATCAGTTCAAGAAACATCCTTGTTTGACTTTTTTTTAAGTTGGTATAAGCCCGCATGAATATTTTTCCATTCACATGTAATTCATTGATTTTCACCGGACTAAAATCAAATGAATAAAATTTATTAGAAAAAAATACGAGTTCATTAACAAACCTTGAATTTTTTGCGCTCATCATAGTACCAAAGATACCTCTTTTGCTAAGATATCCATCGGTGTCAAAAAATCCCGCCAAGAAATATTTGAAAAGTTTCGGATTAGCAATTTCTTTTGGAACTGCCAGTTGTTTTTTATCCAATTTCAATATTTTTTTGAAATATAACCAAATCACTCGGTGATTATTATGCAAGTCATAGCAATTTTTTCCTTTGTGTTTATGGATTTTACCTCCAGCACCGAATGTTGACAAAAAAATATCATTTAACATTGTCAACTGAGATGTATCACCACTCGTTATCCTTAACCTTATGCGAGGATATATCCGGTTGTTGAATTTACAGATAGAAAAATTTCCGTCTCCAGAAATTATCCCCGCCAAGTATGCTATATCTGTTGTAACCCGTCTTGGAATTCTTATTCTAAAATGAGATCGTTTGACTCCAAAAATGACCAGTTCAGTATCTTCGGATATTATTCTTAAATCTGAAATTTTCTCCCTATCAAATAA
>CAILMU010000115.1 GCA_903835325.1 uncultured Microcaldota archaeon
GCGGCCCAGTAATGCGCCTGCGCGGTGCTGTTGATGGTCGCATTGACGATGTCTCCGCCCGAGGCGTTCGCGCTGTTGAGCGGAAATGAAGTGGATGCCGCTATGAGCAGGATTAAAGCTATGGCATGCCACAATCTCATGCAGGAAGAATTAGTTTAACTAATAAAAAGCTTTCTGAAAGATTGTGTGGGAAAAAGATGGAGAAAATAAAAGAAAAAGATATCTTGCGCTTCATTTCTTCTTCTTTCTCATCACGAAGAAGAGCAGCGCACCGGCGATAGCGACCACAATCACGACTACGATTATCGCTCCGATTATCAGCATGACCGGGAGGCCCGAATCGGATTCTATCGAGACGGATTTGGTCGCGGTCTTCTTCAGGAAGCCTGGCCTCGCACCGTAGTCGATGCTGACGGTCACATTCTTGTTGGCCGCCAGGTCCTGCTCGCTCAGGTCCAGCGGGAACTCCTCGACATACATCGAGGACGGGGCGAGCTCCCTGGTCCCAGCGCCTGTGATCGTGGTAGCCTGGCCTGAGAGGACAAGGTTCAGCTTGGCGAATGCATACGCCTTGTCGCCCCCGTTGTTGCGCACCGTGACCTGCATCTGCTTCTTGTCCTTGTCGTATTTGGCTGATTGTATCGATACGTCGGATTTGTCGACATATTGTATCGTGGCAAGCGGGCCTTCCTTGGTGGTGAAGGATTCCAACGAGCTTTTCGTCGCGCCGTACTTGACCACCACGGCCGCGGTGATGTTGCCCTCGCTGATGTTGGACATGTCGAAATCGAATTCGCTCCCCCCTGTCTCGCCTCTTTGTATCGCGACGGGGGTTCCCGAGGCAGGGAATATCTTCACATCCTGCCCGTCGGACTTGACCCTGACCTCCATCGTATAGTACGCGAGCCCGTCGCCCGTATTGTTGACGCTCACCATTATCTTCTTGTCGGCGTTGTTGTAGGCCACATCGTCTATCGCCATAGACGGCAAGTAAGCCGGCAGGTAGAACAGGTCGAGGTTCAGAACGCCGCTGCCCGTGGCCGGGATCACCTGCGCGAATTTCACTACGATGCCGAAATCGCCGCTTGCGCCCTCGGTCTTGAACTCGTTCCTCATCCTCTCGCGCATGTCATATACCGGGACCACCATCTGGTTCCCTATAAGCATGACGGATTTCAGGTTGCCGGCTTTCACCTCGGATTTCACGAAGTCGTATGTCACCGGAGGTATCAGCTGGCCGATAAGGAGCAGGGCCTGGTTGCCCACGGTCATGCTGTCCTCAAGGAAGGCGCCGTCTGTGGCTATGAAGGTGTTGACTCCGTAGTCGCGCATTGTTTTGTTGACGATGAGTATGTTGTCCTGGAACTTGTCGTCCCCTGTGCCGATAATCTCGGGGTTGGTCGAGGAGACCGCATCCTTGACTTCCTTGTCCACATAGCCGTATATCACGACATGCTTGCCCTGGACTATCTGCTTCACTTCGTTGGCGTTGTCCTTGCTCGTGAGTATGACGTATGACTTGCTGAGCGCCGCGTAGGAGAGAACCGATATCGCGCCGTCAGAGTATGCGGAGTCCACGAGGATGAAGCTGTTGGCGCCCGAGCGCTTGGCTAGGTCCAGGTTCGTGCCCCCTCCGTCGGCCGACATGTACATCTCGACCGTGTCGTTCTTGGACTTCAAAGCGTTCTGGACGAACGTGCTTATCGGCTGGTTCGTTGATTGTATCAGGAGGACGCTCTTGTCGATGCCGACCTTGCCGGCGAACAAATCCGGATCTATGCCAGCGCTAGGCATGAACTTGACCGGGATGCCCTTGACATTCGCATAGAATATTCCGGAGAGCACATCGCGCCCGTCTATGGAATTCACCGCTACGTAATCCTCAGCGAATGCGCTCATTGCGAGCAGGAGTAGTGCTATTGCTATCATCGTCGGCTTGGACACAGACATAATCAAACCTCCCTATCCTATAGCGCGGCCTTTCAAACGCGCTTTTGTTGGAAATACAGAATAAACAATATAAATGTTGGGTTTTATCGGGCGGAAAATATGGGAAGAGAAGATGGGTATGGCGGATTGTCCTAAGGAGTATAGAGAAAATAAAAGGGAAAAAATGAA
>CAILMU010000116.1 GCA_903835325.1 uncultured Microcaldota archaeon
ATAGTCGATTTGGAGACCGAGATATCGGATTCGCAGAGGCCGAGATAGAAGGATGCTGCTGATGGCGGTTTTTGATCTTGCTCTTGGTGCGCTGGTTCTGCTGTTCGCCACATCCGCAGGCGCATTGATGATCCTCGCGATAGACCGGATCGACAAGTTCAGGTACTGCCTGATGCTGTCTTCCGCCGCCGGAGCGATGTTCTTCTCTTCCCTGGAGATGATGGAGCATTCGTATCAGGGATCCAATCTGGGCATCATGCTGCTCGGCATGTTCGCAGGGATCGTCGCTCTGCTCATCATCGACATGCTCCTCCCCCATATCCACAGGCACATCAAGAAAGAGGAGATAACGGATTCGAAGAAGAAGGCGGCCTTGATAGCGAGCAGCATAGCGCTCCACAACATCCCGGAAGGATTCGCTGTCGCCAGCGCGTTCGCTGCATCCGCCCCCCTCGGCTGGGTCATCACCGCATCCATCGCATTGCAGGATATCCCTGAAGGCGCGCTGGTGTCTGCGCCGCTTGTGGCTTACGGGGTGGGAGCGCAGAGATCGGTTTTTTGGGGGATATTCTCCGGGGCAGTAGAGGCATCTGCGGCGATCGCGGGGTATTTTCTCCTCAGCTCATTCATCCAGGCGGTCCCGCTCGCGCTCTCGTTCTGTTCCGGCGCGATGCTATATATCGTCTTCATCGAGCTGCTCCCTGATGCGATCGAAGACGGGATGTGGAAGATTGCCGGCGCATCTTTCATCATGGGGATTTTGGCGGCGCTCGCGCTCGCATCGGTATTGCCTGGTTGAAAAAAATAGCTGGCTCTCCCGTGGATTCAGTCCTCTATCTCGGCTTCTATCGTCGTGGATTGCACCGTTGCCATCACGCCCGGATCCTCGACGAAATCCACGACCGCTTTCCCCCTCGGGAAGACGGAGGTGTCCTTGTGCTTTATGGGGAGCTGCAGCTGCTCGGCGAGGCGGATGATCTCCTGGAGCGGGATGTAATACTGGGATACGAGGAACGGGACGGTCCCGTGCGCAGTCTTCTCCCGCACCACCTGCAGGCGGTGTGACTGGCGCAGGCCGGATACGTATACCTTCACGTCGATGTAGCCCTGCTTGAGTATGCTCTTCGATATCGGGTTCGCTGATGCGTCATTAGAATCAGGCATTCCTACCAACTCCAGGAAAGAATATCATGTCCTTACCTTTTTTAACCGATAACCTCTCGCCCGCTCTCATCTTCCGGACGAAGACCCCGTCGGCGATGAACGCGCAGTCATGCCCGACCGTTACGGAGATGGAGGAACCCTCATCAAGGGCGGAGGGCGAGAACACCCGTTTGTATGGGCAGATGGGGACTGCCAAAATCTTCCGCGCAAGCGGACCGAATCTTTCTCCGCCTGCCGAATACGCGTAAGAGGATGAACCGACAGACGAGGAGAGTATCATGCCGTCGCCTTCGAACGAGATTTTTTTATCGTTGATCCCCACGTCGAGCTCCACGACGCGGAAACTGGTCGCGTGCACCACGAAATCGTTTATCGCATTGAATCTTTTTCCATCCAGATCCGCATCCAGGGTCATCACGCTCTGGCGGGCATCATTTCCGAGAATCTGCGGGACTTTCGCCCTCCACTCGTCCCGATGTATCTGGCAGATGTAGCTCTTGTCCGAACCGATACCGAGCACTGCTCCTTCGATCCTGCCCTTGTGGTTCGCGTAGAGGATGGTGCCGTCGCCCCCGATGCATATCGTGGCTTCGGCTCCGCTTTTCACGATCGTGTGGTTGCCGCTGGCTTCAAGATATTCCTTCAATTCCTTGGCAAGCGATTTCGCCCAGTCCTTCTTGGGGTTCGAGATGATCTTGATCCGCATGGAAGCGGATTTCCTGCAAAAGGTTTATACTGGGTTGGAAAAAAAAGAGCGCGGGGCGAT
>CAILMU010000117.1 GCA_903835325.1 uncultured Microcaldota archaeon
ATAACGACAGACAGGTTCTTCTACATCATATTCGCGATAATCATAATCCTCGGTTTCATCTTCGGAGCATTGCAGCACCTGTCTTATTATCCGGCGTACGAGAACGAGAAGGATGCCGGGGAATATCTTGCAGGGAAAGAGAACGTTCTCATCATCGGCGATTATTCTCCCGGGATATTCGGCTACAAGATGCTGGAGGAGAAGCGCTCCAGCGGCAAATGGCTCGATTACGGCATGATTATTCTGCAGAGCAGCAACCTGAGCGGTGCGCTGTATAAGGATTTCATCGCGAATTACAGCGCGTATCCATCCGGAATCCATGTCTCGGATGGGAATTTCCAGCTCTTGTTCGTGCCAAGCGATTTGGTCTTCAGGAAGAACACGTCCATAACCAGGTTCGATTACATCTGCATCGCGGGGAATTCGAGCGTGACCCCGGGCGGAGTCAGGGTCCTGAACAATTCTTATGTGCAGATATATGACATGAGGAAGTGAGATGATAGAGGGCATTGACGATTGAATCGGTCCTCCTTGAAACTCATCAACGCCATGCGCAAATTGTATTATTCGAATTTGTCCGCTGTATCGAAAATAGATCCGGCCTGATCCTTTTTTGATAGGATATAGTTGCTCATTGATGGCCATTCTATGTCAAGCTTCTTATCATTCCAGAGAAGCGTCCGCTCATGCGCCTGGGAATAGTCATTGTCCGCCTTGTATGAGACCACGCTATCTTCGGAGAGTGATAGTACGCCATGTGCGAATCCGCGCGGGATATATACACACAGATTGTTCTTTTCGGAAAGTATCACGGATGTGTACCTGCCGAAAGTCATTGAGCTTTTACGCATATCCACGAAAACATCGAAGACCTCGCCTTTTACGCAACGCACGAGCTTCGCTTGCGAGAATGGATCCATCTGGTAATGCAGCCCACGGATCACGCCTTTTTTCGATATGGAGAAGTAATCCTCAGGAAAAAGAGGTTCGACATTCCGGCTCTTGAGAATTTCACGGTCGTGTACCTTGAAGAATGCTCCGCGTTCGTCATAGAACTCTTTGGGCTTGATGATGAATGCCCCCCTCAGCGGCAGATCCTCAATCTGCAGTTCATGCGTCGCCATGCCCATCCATCTCCATTTTCATGGCTTCAAGCCCTTCTTCGACAGTCTTCAGCCTCATCCCTGTCTCCTCTCTTATCTTGTCGTTGCTTAGCCGGGCATTCGACCTGCGCGCAGGGAGGTTCAGGCTAGACGAATCTATGCCCCGTATGAGCGATGTGTCCTGAGCGAACATCGTTGCTATCTTGTTCGCCCACGATACCCTGTCGAGGAAGCTGCTTCCGACGACATGGTAAGTGCCACGTTTTTTCCGCTCAGTCAATGCGATGATTGCTTGCGAGAGGTCTTTTACATACGTCGGTGAATTCAGCCAATCCTTGCAGACTTCGACGTTCTCCTTTCTCATCAGCTTCTCGAGCGTCTTCTCAACGAAAGATTTCTTCTGGCCTGGAAGCGACCAGCCATATATCTGGTCTGTCCGGATTATCAGATGGTCCGGGTTCTGTTTCGATGCGAGCTCGCCTCCCAGTTTCGTGGCTCCGTAGAAATTTATCGGGGCCGGGATGTCATCCTCATTGAAGATTTTTTCCAGATCCGGGAATACGAATGCGGTTGATATATACACAAGCTTTGCTCCCATATCGCGGGAGCGCTCGGCGATTATACGCGTGCTTGACACGTTGGTCAGATATGCCGCAGCCCGCTCGTTCTCATGCCAGTCGACGCTAGGGGGCGCGATAGCATGGAAAATGATGTCCGGATCGGTTTTATCAATCAGTACTTCAAGCCCTTTTTCATCTTTGAGGTCTAACTTATGGCCCTGCGCGCCAGGGATTGGATGGGGGTTGGTAAAATAGGTGAAGCTGATATCACCAGAATGCATCAGATCCAGAACCAGATGACGGCCCAGGAGCCCGCTACCACCCAAAACCAGCGATCGCATCTTAAAACCATGAAGAGTAGGCCATCAACAATTTATAAACTTCGGGCTTCGCCAGGTCACAGATTCAAAATTTGAATTTCGCCCTCTTGGTGAAATCTTCGATCTGCATGCCCTTGCCGCCAGCCAGGATAAGAATCGGGATGTCTTTTCCCATCATTATCATATCTAAGATTGTCGAGGAAAGTCATTAATAGTTGAGAAACGCTAAATGCCGTGATATTCCCCGGACAATGAATCGGCCGGTTTCCTTGGCCGAACGGTTATAAAGAATCCCCTTAAGAAAAAACATGATAGATGCTGGTTGGTGGAATTTTGGAAAGGAACTGGTTGAGGATCGGCCCGTCGCTAAATGAGCTTGTCGCGGAGATAAAGGACGGACGCATAGGACCGCGCAAAGAAGTAGCCTTGGTCATCCCGACATTCAACAGGGAGCAAATGCTCCGAAAACATCTCATGAAGCTTTCCAACCAAAGCTTCAAGGATTTCGACATCGTGATAGTATATTCAAAAATGGACACGTTCGTCGATGATATCCCCAATCCCGGCATCGTCCATATAAGGAGAAAAGAGGACATCGGCTCGGCAGGGGGTTTCTATCTGGGTGAGAAATTCTGTTTGCAGGAAAAATATGAAAAGATAATACTGGCCGATGATGATTGCCTGCCGGTTTCAAAGGATCTCTTGGCAAAGCTTGTTTCGGAAATGGATTATGCAGACCTGGTATTCCCGAAAATCACTTCGGGTGTTGATGCCAAGGCAAAATACAACAGGATCCTTGCACAATACGGGGGGATCCGAGTTGAAGCATTGAAAAAAACCGGCCTCACATTTCTTCCGATCTATATGAATGGTGAAGACATCGAGCTTTACCATAGGATCGCGGATAAAGGATTCAGAATAAGGTATGCCGATGCGATTGCGTTCCACCCGCCCCTCTATTCCCTTCTCACTTATCCCCCGAGCAAGGTATATGCAACCCATAGGGGAACAATATTATGGAGGGCGTTGCGCGGAAAATGGGGAAGGATGATATTCGGGGGCTTTTTTTTCCTTCTTGGCGGCATTTCTCTGCTTCTTGCGAACCGCAAGCTTGGCCAAGCGGTGATAAAAGCCATGATCATGGCTTCGACTCTGAATTTTTCTCAGGAAAACAGCGTTGCCATATCCATGGGAGATAGGAAGCCGGTTATCGAAAATGATGCCATATTTGTTCAGCCAAGATCCAGCAGCGATTTCGAAGAAGATCTCCTCAGGGGCGAATGGATTGGGAAAATATCCGAGAGGGCAGGGGATGCCATAGCGAACATTGCCAGGATACCTGATTGTTTTGGGAAACAGGTCATTTTCGAGAAGAGGCTTGGAATTGGAGAGATAATTTTAATGATGGTCGCTAAAAGTTCGGTTTGGAGTGCCGAGGGGGAATTCAAAACACTGGCCGAGAACAGATTTTTCTATCTGTCGCCATTGTTCGCAGCTTTGATAGCGATTTCCATCCCAGCAATAATTGTTTTTTCGTTTGCGCTTTTTTCATTCTGTTATCTCAAAAAAACATTTCTTAAAATCAATACAGATCGGTATGGAGTTCAAGAATAAAATTAGCGCACATCAATTTGATTGGTCGGATAAAGAGGAAGAAAAAATGGAACCGTGCGATCTGTGTGATGGAACCGATTTGAGGCATCTATTCTCAAATCATGACAGGATGTATAGAAATAGAGACGCTAGGTTTGAGTTGGTAAGGTGCCGGACATGCGGGCTGATCCGGCTTGCCAGCATACCATCTCAAGATGAGATTGGCGGTTTCTATCCAAAAACATACTATTCTCTTTCCGGATCAACCATTAATATAAGAATTCCCCTATTGCTCGCCAGGTTTCATCAAGGCAGGGGCATTCTCGATAAAATCGCGGCATTTGTGTCTTTCCCGCTCTACCGTATTCGTCTTAACCGCACGTTACCTCACCTCAAGAAGCCCATGCGTCTGCTTGACATCGGATGCGGCAACGGAGCCTTCCTTTTATTGGCAAAAAAACTCGGTTTCGAAGCTTATGGCGTTGAACCATCAGAATTCGACCCTACAATAAGCTGGAAGGAAGAGATTTGCATTCACAGGGGATTCCTATCCGAAGCACATTACGACAAGGGAACATTCGATGTGATTACACTCAACCATGTAATCGAACACGTTCCAAGCCCTTCTGCGATGTTTGCTGAAGTGTCGGATCTGGCCAAGGATGGTGGATATATAATCGTAGCAACACCTAACACCCGATCCCCTGGCTTTTGGCTTTTCGGAAAATATTGGATGCCCACGGATACGCCCCGTCACATCCATCTCCTCTCTGTCCAGAACCTTCTGGACTATGGCGAAAATGCAGGGTTGAGGATAGAAAAGGTGAATTATAATGCGGTTCCCGAGTTTTATCTAGATAGCATACGATTCATACTCGAAGAGAAACTCGGCAAGCCCATTAAATACCCGTTTCATATCCAAAAATTGTTGGTAGTTCTGTTATACCCATATTCTGAACTTATGAATTCGTTGAGATTGGGAGACGCTGTGGAAGTAGTGTTCAGAAAGGATTGAATTCTACACCCGCAACCCTTTATTAAAAAAAAATTGAACAATAAAAGTATTGATAACATGAGATTATTGGTCACAGGCGCGAGCGGCTTCATTGGGGGCGCGCTTGCCTTCAGGCGTCTATCTGATGGTACAGATGTCAGAGCACTAGTCCACGCAACAAAATCGGTGGGCTTGATGAAAGATGCTGGAGCCGAGATCTTTGAATACTATATCTCCAACCCATCATCATGCGCCCGCGCAGGGGAGGGTGCTGGAGTAGTTTTCCATTGAGCCGGGGCCCGTGTCTCGGATTGGGATTTCCGGCTTTGTTCGTACCTCACGATTTGCCGTTCATGAAGAACACATCCGCTACAAAGTTCGATTGCATTTTCGTGGCAGGGAATTCGAGCGTGAACCCGAGCGGAGTCAGGGTCCTGAACAATTCTTATGTGCAGATATATGATATGCGGGGGCGATAGGCAGGGAAAATCCGACGCACCGTGAATGAATATGCCGCGAAAATCCTCGGACTAGCCCCTTTTTCCGGCAGAGACCTCTTTGAAAATCTTCTCCATCTTGTCCAGATAAATTTCGACAGTGTGATTTTTTTCCACGCGGGAGCGGCCGGCTTTGCCCAAACGCTCTGTCAGACCAGGATCCCCAGCCACTGCTTCCATCTTTTGGGCCATCCCGTCCGCATCTTTCACAAGGTATCCTGTTTGGCCATCATAAATAATCTCTCTTGGACCTCCTTCATCGATGGATATCACCGGTTTTGAGGATGCCATCGCTTCCAGAATGACATACCCCCAATCCTCGTTGATAGCTGAAAACAGCGTCGCGTAGCAGATGGAATACAATTCGATAAGAGTATCGCGAGGAGGGTCGATAAGAAGCTCCACTCCTTCGCATCTAGCTGCCAGGGTTTTCAGCTCGGCTAGGTAATCCCGGTCATAATCATTCACGAATCCCGCGATGACCAGTTTCCAGCCTTTCCTTTTCATGGAGAACTTCCTGAAAGCTTCTATCGCGATATCGTGCCTCTTGAGGACAGAAAGGCGGGACGGATAAAAGAAGAACCGGCCGTATTCCTTGCAATGGAATTCTTCTGGATTGATTCCGGGATTCACCACTTCGCCGCCATCCCTACCGAGATAACGCTTCAGCCGCAGATTCACTTCCTGAGAAATAGGGCATATCCTTTCGATTTTTTGGACAACCATCCGATCTATTGCTCGGTATGAATTGATGTTGAGGCGGTGCCGGACCAAATCCAGCGGAGCGTTTTTTTCAAGATATTGAGGGTGTTTCATATACCATGAATAGAGATCGTATGCACCCCTAAGCGGCGCCATCAGGGTCCAACAGACGCGCGGGTTCCGGTTCCTGATTAGTTCCGATGGACTGCCGAAAACGCTCACCACATCATAGTCGAGTGGCAATTTGGCGGTCAAGAAACGCACTCCGATCGGAGCACCTTCGCCGAGGGAAATGGGGAGCCGTTCCAGGATGCTTTGCGGCAGAACCCGCACATCGAATTCCCGGAAATCCTCGAAAGACCCTTGTGGCTCGTATTTCGCGGTGAAGATCACCGGATTGAACCTTCGTGCGATATCGAGCATGTGCCGTTCTCCGCCACCGCGATGCCGGATATCAGAGTGAACCAATACAAGATCCATGAGGAACATCAACAAATTGTTAGTTAAGCGGAATCAAAATTAAACCAATATTGCATTAAACCTTTTCATGGCCAAAGATTGAGCCGCCTCGCGCATTAATCAAAGAAATATTTTTATGAAAATAGCTCCGAAAAGGAATAAATACTCTGAGGGATCATATATTGATATATGGTGCAGAATGAAAACGAGTTTCGATACCTCCTTTCTAAAGCAAAAAAAGCATACAAAAAGAAAGGTGCGCCGTATACTTTTTGCGCCGGAATAAAATTCGCGGCTCAGTGGATCGCCGACGGGCTGGGATACTTTTACTATAGGGCGTTCAAACCGGCAGGCACGATCATTTTCCAAGAAAAAAATTATGATTATTTCTACCACCCGTATAATAGAACATGGAAGAACGAAAGAGCGGTCGAAGTTCCGATCATATGGGATATTGTCGGGGAGCAGAAAGGGAAACGGATACTCGAAGTCGGCAATGTCCTCTCCCATTATTTCGATATCGACCATGATATCCTGGACAAGTATGAGAGAGCGGATGGGGTGATAAACCAGGATGCGGCCGATTTCCGGACAATCGAAAGGTATGATTTGATTGTCAGCATATCAACTTTAGAACATGTTGGATGGGATGAAAACCCTCGGGAGCCGGAAAAAGTGTTACGGGCAATTGACAACCTGAAAAGCCTTCTTGCCCCGAAAGGAAAGATGGTCGTGACCTTGCCGGTAGGCCAGAATCCCAATCTCGATAAACTCTTAAGAGAACGAAAGATACGATTTACGAGATTACAATGCCTGGAACGGATTTCAGGAGACAACAGGTGGGTCGAGAGCGATTGGGGGCACGTTCAAAATGCTGAATACAACAAACCATTTCCTGCTGCGAATGGACTTGTTATAGGAACAATTGAAAACTGAATAGATAATTTGATACAATGTACCATGGCGAAAAAACGTGGTGGTGCGGAACTTGGATGATGCTTGGTTGAAACGGGGCCCTTCCCTTGATGAACTAATAGCCGAGAGGAAGGATGAACGCAAAGCACCCCGAAATGGAATGGCGGTGGTCATCCCGACATCAGGCCGGAAGGGCGTCCTCTCAAGCCACCTCTCGAAGCTCGCTGCGCAGACTTTCAAGGATTTCGATACGATAATAATATACGACAAAGATACCCCATTCGAAAAGGTTACCCATAATCTGAGCGCCCTCCATTTCCGCATGAAAGAGACGGCAGGCATTGCTGGGGCGTACTATTGCGGAGAATTATGCGCCTTATGCGAGGCGTATGAAACGATTGTGCTTGCCGACGACGACTGCATGCCGGGATCTACTAGGCTCATCTTGCGCATCAAGGAAGGGTTGGAAGACCATGCAGTCGTCGCGCCGACCGTACGATTGGTTCCTTCAGGGCAGGCTGGCTTAGGCATCATCAATTGGTATTGGGGCATCCGGCGCGAAGTCTTCGAAAGAACCGGGATCCGATACCTACCGCTATTCAAAGGCGGTGAGGAAGTCGATATGATGCATCGCATAGCCGCGGAGGGCTTCAGACCGCATCCAATCGAATCGGAAGTCACCCACCCGCGAGGAGCTCCGTTCGTTCTGTATGAAGCGACGAGGGAGTATTACTACCACCGGGGTTTGCTTCTCCAGATTATCTTATCGGGCGCTTTTTTTCGCAGTTTCCTGTTCATATCCCAGCATTTGATGGCTGCATGGGCATTCATGATAATCGGGAAAAAAAGGACTACCGAAATAAAGATAGCGAGCGTCTGGGATGCAACTTCTTTGCGCTTGTTCCAGGACATCGCACGAGAGAAAATGTTGGTGGGTCCTCCGGATTTTTCAGAAG
>CAILMU010000118.1 GCA_903835325.1 uncultured Microcaldota archaeon
AGGTAGATTACGCCGATGAATATGGCGAGGATCGTGGAAACGCCCCAGAAATTGTTTTCATAGGCCGACCAATCGGCATGGACCAGCACCGGGCCTGAAGCGTATTCTTTTCCCTGGCCGGATAGCGAGGCGTAGAGCTCATAATCCTGGGAGGATATGTATTGGTACGGGATGACGGCAGTGCAGACAAAGGACCGGGAATTCGAATAATTGCCATAGGAGTCGTAGGATTCCAGGCAGTCCGTGTCTTGCAGGTCTCTTCCTTCGCTGAACACCTGGAGCTTCAGGTCATCGTCTTTCTCGAGCGGCGGGGTGCTGATAGTGAGATTTATCTCATATGGCGAAGTGCCAGGTGATACGGATGCGGGCGCAGCGCCCTGGAGGAGCTGGAAATTCGGGCTATGGTCTGCTGATTGAAGCTCCTTCAGGTCAAGGCCGGCACCAAGAAGGCCCGGAAGCAGAAGCGTGCCTATGCTCAGAATGATCCCGAGGAGCGCGGTGATGAGCAGGAAAACAAGGAAGAGACGGTTGATGGTCTCGAGCATGGAGAATGTTTGCGGGGCGATGTTTAATAGGATAGGCGGAGGGTAGCAAGCCGGGGAAAATAAAAACATTCAAAATCAGGTAAGGAGATAGGTGGCATATAGAGAGGGGGTCTGATATGAGGTTCCTGCCGCTTTTTCTGCTTGCGATGTGCCTGGTGTCTCAGCTTGCCTGGTCCCTGGTTCCTCTCCCCACCTGCGAGGACAGGTACAACTCTTGCATGTGGAACTGCTGCGCGTCATGCGGCGCTAATGTGAGCTCTGCCGGAAATGGTCCGCTTGCATGCAGCAATGATGCGGATAACCCGAACCAGGCGTGCATAAACGCCTGCCTCCCATGCGCGAACCAGTATCAGGGGTGCCTGAAGAATGAGAGCGCGGGTGGCACTGGGCAGACGACGGGGGGCGGGAGCGCGCCCTGCTGCTATTCGATGGCGCTTCTTTTCGGAGTGATTGGAGCCGCTGTAATCAAAGAAAGAAGAGCCGACTAGTTACAGGAGCTTCCAAGGGCAGGTATCGGACCATAGCTCGAGACGCTCGATGAGGAATATCCGCTGAAAATCTGGCATGCGGCCGCGTTGGCCGCAGCCGTGATTGTGATTGCCGAGCCATCCGATACCGCGGCGATATCCCCTTCCAAATCCGTGCGGAACGTGTGGGACGCGCCTTGTGCGAATGCATCGTGCGAAAAAATATTCGAGAGCGAAGCCTGCCTGGGATGGTAATATCCATCGGTCACGCTCCGCGCTTTATCAGTGGAAATCGCGAAATATTCCGCACCGACAGCATCGAGGAATGGCTGCGTCGAGGATGTGGCGCTGCCGTGATGGCCGACTTTCAGGAAATCGGAACGGAGGTATGTCCCTTGTTTCAGGAGCTCCGCTTCGCAATCAGCTTCGCAATCTCCGGTGAAGAGGAACGAAGTGTTCCCATACGCGAGGCGCAAGAGGATGGAGTTGTCGTTCTCGTTCGAGGTGTCCTTATTCGAGTTCCAGCACCCTTCAGGGCGGTCATAAGCTACGATCAGCTGGGCCCTTGCCAGGCAACTTTCGGCAGGCATATCCATATCGGTTTTGACATGGATGAAATCATGCGACAAGGCATACCCCTGGAAAGACACCTCGGTGACGCTGGAATAGTTTCCGCAGTTTCCGTTGTCGTATACTGTCCCGATGTCGAAATCCTTGAACATGCTGTTCATCCCTCCGATATGGTCCTCGTGGTAATGCGTCGCGATGAGGTAGTCGATGCGCGCAACGCCCATCTTCTTCAGGAAAGCGAGGGCGTTTGTCGACGAATTTTTCTTCATCCCGGAACCGGAGTCTATCATTATGGTCCTATTTGACGGCGTGATGATGAGGATGGCATCGGCCTGGCTGACATTGATGACATAGACCCGCAGGAGGCCGCAGGAAGAAGGGATTTCAGATGCGGAATGGTTCAACGGACCGGACGTGCTCGCGGGGGATGCGTTTGCGGGATGCGGATTCGTTTCGGGTGCGTTTTTTGGAGGGGGGATGTTTAGCTGGAGTATCGATGGGTAGAAAACCGCGAGCAGCACAATGACGATTATGAGAATCAGGATGAGCGAAATGAGAACGGGCGTTTTTGAGCGTGATGGCATCTTTACCAGACCAGCTAATCTCGGCTTCGGATTATAAAGATTGATTGATGATTTCAAGATTCAGGGGTCGGATATGGGTCTGCTTGACGGGATAACCAGGAACGTGCTGGTATTGGGAGTGGTGAGTTTCCTTACCGACGTCTCAAGCGAGATGATTTTTCCGATACTTCCGCTGTTCCTTACCAATATCTTAGGGGCCGGGACAGGGATTGTCGGGCTCGTGGAAGGGGTGGCGGACAGCATCGCGAGCCTGCTCGATATCTTCGTAGGATATTACTCTGACATGGAAGGGAAGAGGAAGGAATTCGCGGTAGCCGGGTATGGGATTTCCTCGGTCATGAAGGTCTTCCTGATATTCGCCAATTCCTGGCCGGTCGTGCTGATTGTCAGAGGCGCCGAAAGGCTCGGGAAAAGCATCAGGACATCTCCGAGGGATGCGATAATCGCAGAGTCCACGGACGAGAAGATGCGGGGTAAGGCATTCGGCCTGCACCGCTCGATGGATACTATAGGCGCCATTGTCGGCCCGGCGATAGCTTATGTCGTATTCATGGTGATGGGGCAGACAGAAGCCGGTTTCCGGATGATTTTCACCATCGGCGTGATTCCTGCCATGCTTGCCGTCATCGTGATAATATTTTTCGTGCGTGAACCCAAAGAGACGGGAAGCCAGGCAGGTCTGGGCGCGAACAAGACGGGGGTACCTGGGAAAACATTGAAAAAAGCGAGGTTCTGGGAAGCGCTTAAGTCGCTGGATGCGCGCTATAAAAGATTCCTGTTCGCATCCTGCATTTTCTCGCTCGCTTATTTCAGTTTCGCGCTCCTGATAGTCAGGGCGAATGATATCGGCATGAAAGCCCAGGACATCATCCTGGTTTACTTGCTCTACAATGTCGCTTACGCCGCATCTTCTATCCCGATCGGGATGCTTTCCGACAGGATAGATAGGAAGCTCGTGATAGGCGCATCGTTCGTGCTCTATGGCCTGATTGCCATAGGGTTCTCGATGGTTAGCCAAGCATGGCAGATAGCTGCCCTTTTCGTGGTGTATGGGATGTTCGTGGCTGCGGATGAATCCGTGAACAAGGCGTATATCTCAGATATCACCGAGGACAGGACAAGGGGGATGGCGCTCGGCGCTTACAACAGCGCGGTCGGCGCGGTGTATCTGCCTGCCAACGCGATTTTCGGCCTGCTCTGGGCAGCTTTCGGAGCAGTCATAGCATTCGGGGCGGCGGCAGTGGTCGCGATAATCTCCGGGATAGTCATGCTTGCGTACGTGTGAACGGATGCGGACAAACCGAGTCTGGAAAAGGCAGCCTAAAAAGAACCAATTACGAGGATACTGTTATGGCGAAAAGCGAAATCGACGTGGAAGGCATCAAGGACAAGTACGCCCTTGCCAGGAAGAAGGCGATAGAGTCAGGAGCTGTAAACGAGAGGATGCTCAAGGCGCAGAAGGAGAACGACCTCAGGATTGCGGAGGTTCGCGGGCTCATCCTCAACAGGACGGCAGAGCTCGAGCACCAGCTCAATCATTTCATATCATGGTATTTCACCTACAACGAGCGGAGGGCAGTGGACTTGTATGACGCGCTGCTCACGAAGGAATTCTTCACACTCCACCAGAAGATAGTGCTTTTCGGCGAATTGGGATACCATAAAAGGAAGGATTTCGGAGGCAGGTTCGACGGCCTGACCGCGCAGCTGCACAAGGTGAAGGAGATGAGGAACCTGCTCGCGCACGGGCACAAGGCCAGCGCCACAGAGCCCCTCATACGCATGCTCTCACAGAACGAACCCACGCGCCTGGACGACAAGTTCATGGCGCAGTTCAAGGCATCCTTCGAATCAGCGTTCTTCTCGCTCGTCGAGCTCAACGAGCGCATCCGCGAGATGGACAGGGGAACCGGATAACACTGTTTTGCAGGTCATGGATATGGAAGGCAATGGGCAGCTTCGAGCTACGCTCTCTTTGTTCGATGCGGTGAATATCGCGCTCGGCGCGATAATTGGCGCGGGAATATTCGTGATAATAGGTTCGGCTGCGGCGCTTGCAGGGCCGGCTCTTATCCTGTCTATAATCATCGGCGCGCTTGTCGCCGGCCTTACCGGAATCGCGACAGCGGAGCTGAGCAAGGTTTACCCTAAAAGCGGAGGGGCGTACACGTTCGCGAAAGAGGCTCTTGACGACCGGGCGGGATTCATCGTCGGATGGGTGTGGCTGTTCACGAACATCGCGATAGGAGCTACGGTCGCGCTGGGTTTTGCCAGTTACCTGGCATTCTTCCTCCCGTCCGTCCCAGTACAGATCGGAGCGGGCGCTTTGATAATCGCGATTTGCGCGATAAACCTGCTCGGCGCCAAGGAATCGAGCATAGTCAACAACGTCCTTGTAGCCGTGAAAATCCTGGTGCTGTTGGTTTTCGCTTTCATCGCGGCGATGTCGTTCAGGATTGCGAATTTCACGCCGTTCATGCCTTTCGGTGTCCAGGGGGTGCTTGCAGGGGCTGCGACAGTGTTCTTCGCGTATTCGGGGTTCGCCAGGGTCGCAGTGATAGCGGACGAGATAAAAGACGCTAAAAGGAACGTGCCGAAGGCGACATTGATATCCATCGCGGTTTCGAGCGCGATATACCTGGCTGTGGCTGGGGCAGCGATCGGCGCTGTTGGATATTTGGCGATATCCAGTTCGCAATCGCCTTTGGCGGATGCCATGGTCGGGCTCGGGTTCGGATTCGGCGCCACACTCATCGGGTTCGGCGCGCTGATAGCCACAGCGACTGTCGCCCTCGGCTCTATCCTCGGCTTATCAAGGATAGCGTATACGATGGCCAGGAACAATGACCTCCCAGCTTTCCTTGCGAGGGTGGAGAAAGGCAACCCGGTCCCGGCAGCAGCGATCATCCTGAGCGGAGCGCTGATGCTTATCTTCTCCTGTTTTGTGGATCTTGCGAGCATGGCATATGTGAGCAGTTTCTCGCTCCTCCTGTATTATCTGGCGATAAATCTGAGCGCGATAAAGGCATTGCGCGGGCGGACCAGGATTGTCGCTGCGCTCGGAGCGATATCATGCGTCATCCTCTTGGGCAGCCTGCCGCTGGTTTCATGGCTTGCCGGGGCTGGAGTCATCTTCCTCGGAATCGTTTATCTGGCCGCGGGCAGGAAACTGTTTGCCGGATGAATGGGTAGCGCCGGTTTGCCCTGATTTTTAATAGGTTAGAGGCAAAGAGAGCACCATGGATGGCATCTTGGGGGTTGTGATGTCGGAGGCATCTCATTTATTCATGCAGGCAGCGAGCCAGGCAGGAACAGCAGCTGCAGGGGAGACGGCTGCCATGGGCATCATGGGAGGAGCGATGCTTTTCATGCTTCTGATATTAGTGGTCTACCTTGTTTTCCTTCTCGTTGCCTTGATCGGCTTCGTGCTCTGGATTCTGATGATAATAGATTGCGCGCGGAGGGACGACTTCAAAGGCGAGAACGACAAGCTCCTGTGGATACTCATACTCATCTTCGGCGGGATAATCGGCGCGGTCATCTACTACTTCGTGGTGAAGAAGAAAAAGGATTGAATGTTACCGGCACTGCCCCAGGGCGCGCCGCAGCATCATTTCAGGATTTTTCCTGTCTCGATATACCAGAGATAAAGGTCGAGAGCACCGGGCGCTATCCCAGTTTTCTTGGATATGCGCATGAATGCCTGCTCGGCATCGAGATAGCGCTTCCTGTTGAGGGACCGTGATTTCGGATTGCCAATCATGCCATGGCGGGCCATCAGGTCCAGGATGTGGAAATCGATTATCGCGTGGTCGTCATAGCCTATGTTGCGCAGGAAGTGGCTCGCTTCCTTGTAGCCGAACCCTATGATGTTGGAGACAAGCCACCGGCGCCGTCCATCCGGAGAATCGAAGGATGCGAGCGTACTTTTTATCGAATCGCTGTAAACCTGGTTTTTGGCGATGTATCGGGCGCGGGCATTCGGGAAGCGATACCCTAATTTTTTTAACTCGCGTGCGAGCTCGGCTTCGGAAAGCTCGTGGAACCTGCCTTGGAGCGCGTTCTGGATTTTGATCCCGCCTTCTGCCGAATAGTTCGCTGTGAGTATGCAGAAGCAGAGCTCCGAGAATATGCGCTTTGACGATGATTTTCCGACGGCTTTGAATCCTTCCGCGCGTTTCCGTACCACGGTTCCGATGGGCCCGCGCTCTAGGCGCTGGATCTGGAGCAGGAGTTCTTTCATCAGGGGAATGTTGTTGGGAAAAATATTAAAAGTGTGGATCACACCTTTTTCGAAGGCTTTTTCCCTTTCCATATCGCTTCGGGCACTCGCTTCTTGTAGTTGGTGTAGCGCGCCTGGATGAAAAGCAAATCGCTCAGACGGTTCATGTATATGACGATATCGGGATTCACCGGCTGTTTGCCCCTGAGCTGGATTATGCAGCGCTCGGCCCGTCGGCAGATGGTCCTGGCTAGTTGGAGCAATGAGGAGGTCTTGCAACCGCCGGGGACAAGGAAATTATGCAGGGGAGGCATATCCCCTTCCATGGCATCTATCTCGCCTTCCAGTTCGCCGGCCCTGCACGGGTCCAGGCGCTGGATGCTCCTTGATTTCGGTGGGGCGGAGAGTTCGGCGCCTATCGCGAAAAGGTCTTTCTGGATCTTGGTTAGGGATAGTTTGAGCGCGTCGGTCTCGGAGAACGAGAGCACGACCCCGAGCATGGCGTTCAGCTCATCCACAGAGCCGTAAGCCTCTATCCTCGGGTCGTCTTTAGGGACGACCGCTCCTCCGAAAAGCATGGTGTCGCCTTTATCACCAAAACGCGTGTAAATCGGCATGATATTGGATTCTACGCTCAGGGTATAAATGTTTCACGTTTCGCCCTTCTTACCGAAGCCTGACCATTATAACAAGAAATATAAAGCGCATTTGGGAGTCTAGGGAGTATCAGGAAGGGAGCGGCATGACGCTGATAGACGATTTCGCATTACTGGAGAAGCATGGGTTCAAGCTGTTGCCTTATTCCATGGCAAAGAGCGAGGATGAGGCAGCCATGATGGCGAAACGGATAGGGTACCCGGTCGCTATCAAGATAGTCTCGAAAGATATCATGCACAAGAGCGATATCGGCGGTGTGAAGGTCGGGATACGCAACGAGGAGATGCTGCGCATATCGTACCGGGATGTCATGCAGAGGGCGGCCGGAAAAAGCATTGACGGCATGCTGGTGCAGAGGATGGCCAGAAAAGGGGTCGAGCTCATCATAGGGGGCAAGAAGGATGCGCAGTTCGGGCATATGGTGATACTGGGCCTGGGCGGGATTTATGTGGAGATATTCAGGGATGTGAGCGCGCGCATCTGCCCGATAACGAGCGCGGATTTCTCGGAGATGATGGCGGAGCTGAAGTCGCACCCGCTCCTTGAAGGCGCAAGAGGGAAGAAGCCCATCAACAAGAAGGCCTTGGAGCGCCTCGCTTTGCACGCGTGCAGATTCATGATGAAAGAGGATATCAAGGAATTAGACCTCAACCCGGTCGTGTGCGACGAGAAGGGTTGCGACATCGTGGATGCAAGGTTCATCCGGTGAGGGGATATTATGAGGAAAATCGTCAAGAATCTTGATTCTGTATTCCAACCGAAATCCGTGGCCATCGTAGGCGCATCGACGACATCCAACAAGATAGGGAATGTGCTCATGAAGAATTTCCTGGATGCCAGGTTCAAGGGAGAGGTCTACCCGGTCAACCCGAAACATGACGAGGTCATGGGCAAACGATGCTATGCGAAGGTGAGCGACATACCTAAGAGGGCGGACCTGGTCATCATAGCGACACCTGCCGAGACAGTGCCGGATATTGTGGATGACTGCGCCAAGAAGAAGGTCGGGGGGATAATAATCCTCAGCGGCGGATTCGAGGAGGTCGGACGGAATGATTTGGCGCTGAAGATAAAAGCGACCTGCGAGAAGAACGATATCCCCCTCGTAGGCCCGAACTGCCTTGGCATATACGACCCGTACACCAAAGTTGATAGCATATTCCTGCCCAGGTACAAGCTCGAGCGGCCGAAGGCCGGGGGCATCGCGTTCATAAGCCAGAGCGGAGCGGTCGGCTCTGCCGTGATGGATCTCGCGGCGTATTACGGCCTCGGGATATCGAAGTTCATATCGTACGGGAATTCGACAGTGCTGAACGAGAGCGATTATCTCGATTATCTTGCCCAAGATGATGAGACAGATGCGATAATCCTGTATATCGAGGGGGCGAAAGACGGCCGGAAGCTCCTTGAGGCCATGAAGAAGACGAACAAGGTGAAACCGATAATAGCATTGAAAGCTGGGAAAGGCCTAGGGGGGCAGGCCGCCGCGCGCTCGCACACCGGGAACATAGCTGGAAGCTATATGGCGTACAAGGCGGCTTTCAAGCAGGCGAAAGTGACGGAAGCCGAGGGGATAAGCGAACTGTTCGATTTCGTGAAGATATACAACCAGCCGATACCGAAGGGCAACCGCGTCGGCATCATAACGAACGGGGGCGGGATGGGCGTGCTCACAGCCGATTACATCGAAGACAGCGACCTTGCGCTCGCGAAATTCAGCCCTGAAACTACCAAGGAGCTCGCCAAGATAATACCGTCATACGGGAACGTCGCGAACCCCCTCGACCTCGTCGCAGATGCGGGCGTGGAAGGGTACACGAAATCCATAGATGCGATGATGAGCGACCCGGGGATCGATGCGTTGGTGATAGTGGTCCTCTTACAGACGCCCCCTATAGATGAGAGGGTCATCCATGTGCTCGCGACGGCTGCGGATAGCAGGAAGAAACCATTCGTCACGATATCCGTCGGCGGAGCATACACTGAGGCGTACAGGAAGATCATGGAGAGCAAAGGCATACCGAGCTATGATTCGCCGAGGGCTGCTGTGAAGGCGCTCGAGAAATTCGTCACTTATTCCAAATATTGCAGGGAAATAGGCAAAGGCTGATTCTAGGACAGGCGTAGAGAATAGGGGGTCGGGGGAGGGTATAGTTCCAGTAATAAGAACAGTGTTGTGTTTGTATTTTGTTATGTAACTATAGTTACATATATATACATACGACTCTGATTCATCCATATGCAAGTTCTCTATATCTACGATCTAAAACACAAGAACAAGAAAGCCTTCAACAGGTTGAAACGGCTTTTCTATTATCACATGAACCACCTTCCAATCAAAAAAGAGTCGTGGAAGAGCAAATCCGCCTTTGCCGTCCCATTCAAGATGGAGAAGATGATGGATTCCTTCTTCGGACGCTTCGGGAAGGATGTTGTTGTCTATAAAACAAGGGTAGAATCCATCGAGCAGCTATGACTTGTAAAAGATGCGCACACGATCCTGGCTTGGATTAGTGGAACTATGGGGTCCGTATCCCAACCTCATATCCTCAATTCGCAGATATAGACGTCGAAAGCGATATCGAACCTCAGGCAGACCTCTTTCTCGACCTTCCCGAAGGTTCCGATATTTTTCCCTTTGGACAGCACAGCGCACGAAATCTCCTTATCGAGGTATGCTGTCTCCTCCTTTTTCAAGGAAAGGTCCATCTTCATCTCATTGCCGAGCGTCTGTAAATAGCCTCTAAAGGCTGAGAAATCCAGATTCTTCCCCATCATCCCGAATATCAGCCTTTTCTCGTCCTCGTCCTTCCCCCGGACTACCCCTATCTCATACAAGTTCTGGGGGAGGCCTTTCATCTTATTGTACGCGAACGTGTCCAGCATGTCTGAGACCAGGTTCGGCCTGACTACGCCGAATTCCTCTGATGATGGATTAGATATCTCGAGCAATGGCCCTTCGTAGCCGATGCGCCCCAGCTTCTCCTTGTTCGTCAGGATGAACGTCTTTATCTCGGAAAAACCCATCCCCCTCATCGTGTCATCCAGATGGTCGAATTTGCGTTCCATCCCTCCAGCATGGAAGAAATCCGGGAGCGTCGGCTTGAAATTATTGTATCCATACGCTATCGCCAGATCCTCGATGACGTCTATCTCGCCCATCACATCCGCGCGGTATGGCGCGACTTCGACCTCATCGCCTTTGAAGCGGTAGCCCATCTGGAGGAGCAGTTTCTCTGCCTCAGCCTTGTTGAACCTGACCCCAAGCATCCTGTTCGCCTTATCCAAGTCGAAACCCATCTTCTGCGGCTTGAGGTCCGGCAGCAGACTGGTCTCGCCCTTTTTCTTGACTGCTACCTGGTATACCTTTCCTCCCATATCCGCGAATGTGCACACGAGTATGTTCAGGGCGGCCTTGCAGGAATTGAGATCAGTCCCGCTGACCTCTATGAAAATATCCGTTGTATCAGTATCGACCTTCCCGGTCTCGGCCGAGTTCACGATGGGAACAAGCGCCATTATCTTGTTTCTCGCGTCCACAAAAACGGGGTATTCGTCCAGCTTCTCGATGAGGTAGCCATACTCCTGGCCCTTCTTATGCTTGGCCAGCACCTCTTTTGCGCTCATCTCCTTGTCACAGCCTAGCGGGACATATCTTATCTCGCCCGGCTTCATGGCGGTATATCTCACAGGGAACGAGATGGCCTGCAACGGATAGATTCCGATGCCGAACCTCTTCACATGCCTCCCCAATGTCCCGAGGAGCTTCTCCTGGAGGAGCACCATATCGGTTATCCGTTCATCGCTCAGGATCAGATTCTTGACAACCGCGCATGCGGTGTACGGCCTTGATTTCTCTAATTTCGCATCCACAAGAACCTCATAATCGGATTTATTCGTCTTGTATTCCGGGATCTCCTTGCGGTAGTACGCCTTCAACGCCCTCGCGAGCCCTTCCATCGAGTACCAATCCGCGCGGTTCGGGGTGAGCTCGCTGATTATCTTCTTGGTCTCCGGCTCGTATTCTGACGGCGCCCCGAGCCCGCTCAGGCCGTTCACCACCTTCTCGAGCGGAAGGTTGACCAGCTTTTTCATGTCCTCGTAAAGGTATTCCACTACGACCATTCCATTACCCCAAATTCAAGATTTTTTATGCCCCCGGCCTCTTGGCGCTTCACCCGCATCCCTTCTCCCCTTCTTTTCGTTCAGACGCCAGTTTCCTGGCATATTGGGTGATATACTCTCCATCGAGGCAGCCTGTGCATATCGGAAGCCCGATAGCCTCCTTCAATCCTTCTATGGAAAGATACCCTAAAGAATCCGCGCCAAGGAACTTTTTTATCTCGTCAACGCTTTTCTTGTTGGCGACCAGCTCCTTGAACGTCGCCATGTCCACCCCGTAGAAGCAGGGGAACCGTATCGGCGGCGATGTTATCCTCAGATGCACCTCTTTTGCCCCGGCGCTTCTGACCAGCTTCACTATCTCCCTGAGCGTAGTCCCGCGCACGATGCTGTCGTCTATGAGCACCACCCGCTTTCCATTGATGACGCTCCGGACGGCATTGAGCTTCAGCCTCACGGCCTCGATGCGTTTGTCCTGGGATGGCATGATGAACGTCCTTCCGATATATCGGTTCTTGATAAGCCCCTCTTCGAGGTCTATCCCCGAGACCCTGGAGAACGTCTCGGCCGCGGTCCTCGCGGTGTCCGGAAGCGGTATCACGGCATCGGCTTCGATTGGGTGCTCCTTGGCAAGCATCTCGCCGAGCCTCTTCCTCACGCTGAAGACCTCTTTGCCGTTTATCAGGCTGTCGGGCCTCGCGAAATACACATATTCGAACATGCAGTGGCGTATCTCGCCAGAAGTTATCATCTTCCGCTCGACCTTGCCTTTCTCCACTATCGCCCTCTCCCCGCCTTTCAGGTCGCCGATATATGGTATCCCATTGATGTCCAGGGCCGAGGTCTCGCTCGCGAAGCAGATGAACTCCTCGTTCTCGCCGTAGACGAGCGGCCGTATCGCATGCGGGTCGCGGAAAATCACGAGCTTCCCATCGATTATCGCCGCATCCGAGTATGCGCCGTCGAGCGTTTCCATTACGGATTTTATCGCACCGTCTGTGCCTTTTCCTTCCTTGAGCGCGATGTCGATGATATCCGCAATCGGTTCGGAATCCACCGTGCACTTCAAGGGGCGCCCGGCCTTCTCGAGGCTCTTCTTTATCTCGCTGTAGTTGGCCAGATGGCCGTTGTGCGAGACAGAGACATTGCCGATCACCGAAGGCTGGACATCATCGATGAGGCATCTTCCAGTCGTAGGATATCTCGTGTGCCCGATGCCGATGCTTCCCTTCACCTTCAGGCTTTCTTCATTGAAGATATCATTCACCAGGCCTATCCCTTTCTTGGCTGTCAGGCCCTTCCCGTCATAGATCACGAAACCGGCGGCATCCTGGCCCCGGTGCTGGAGGGCGATAAGCGCCCGGTAAATGTACGGGGCGACATCCTCGCCTTTCTTCGAATATATCGCGACGATTCCGCACTCCTCGTGCTTCTCCTCAAAACGAGCGAATGAGATTTTGACTACCATATCGCTACTCTATATCGTCCTGATTTTAAATCATTGTCAGGCCATAAGCGATGCATGGGCGAATTGGAGGAAATCCGGTCCGAGATATCAAAAATACACGAGCGGAACAGGCGCGTGGAGAACGATAAAGCTTGGGAGATGAGCTTCACGAGGCGCATCGTGATCGCGTTCGGCACATATCTCACGATAACGATATTCCTCCTGATGATCGGCGCCTCCTATCCGTACCTCGCCGGCCTCGTGCCCGCGCTCGCCTACATCCTCTCCACGCTCACCATGCCGCCCCTGAAAGAATGGTGGGCGGGCAAGCGTCGCTGAGGGCGATTTTAAAATACCGCCAGAGCAATAATATCTCCAGGTAATTCTTATGAGACGAGTCGCTATCATAGGTGCAGGGATGACGCCCTTCGGCGAGCATTGGGAGCACGGCTTCCGTGACCTTGCAGTCCAGGCAGGGCTGAAAGCAGTCGAGGATTCAGGCATCGTCGGCGAGAAGATAGACGCCGGATACGTCGGCACTATGGCATCCGGGCGCCTCATCGGCCAGGAGCACATCGGAGGCCTCCTCGCCGATTACATGGGGCTCAATCCGATCCCGGTTACGAGGGTCGAAGGCGCCTGCGCTTCAGGCAGCCTCGCGCTGCGCCAGGGGTTCATGGCTGTAGCCAGCGGCATGCACGACATCGTCGTTGTAGGCGGAATCGAGAAGATGACCGACCTCGGCGTCAACACGGTCAGCGATATCCTAGGGGGGGCCGGAGACCAGGAATGGGAGCTCTTCCTAGGAGCGACATTCCCGGCCATATACGCTCTGATGGCCCGCAGGCACATGGAGGAATATGGCACGACGGAAGAGATGATGGCCTCCGTCGCTGTCAAGAACCACAAGCACGGCTCCAAGAACAAATACGCGCAGTTCCAGAATGAGATAACGATCGAGACGGTCATGAAATCAAAGGTGGTCGCAGACCCGTTGAAGGTCTTCGACTGCTCCCCGATTACAGATGGGGCTGCTGCCGTGATACTCGCCCCCATGGACATGGCGCCGAGTTTCAAGAAGAAGCCCATCGAAATCATCGCGAGCGCGCAGGCGAGCGATGCCATCGCGCTCCATTCAAGGGCCAGCCTCAGCAGCCTCCGTGCCACGCAGGTCGCTGCCAAGAAGGCCTATGAGATGGCGAAACTGACTCCCAAAGACATGGATTTCGCCGAGCTCCACGACTGCTTCACGATAGCTGAAATCATGGGTATCGAGGATCTGGGGTTCTTCAAGAAAGGCGACGGGGGCAGGGCCACCATGGAAGGCCGGACCGGACTTTCAGGAGAGATTCCAATCAACACCTCCGGAGGCCTCAAGGCATGCGGCCACCCGGTCGGCGCTACTGGTGTCAAACAGGCCGTGGAAGCAGTCTGGCAGCTCCGTGGCGAGGCTGAAGGGCGCCAGGTCAAGGATGCGCACATCGGCCTGACCCACAACGTCGGCGGAAGCGGCGCTACCGCTGTGGTCCATATATACAGGAACCAGTGAAGCGCCGGTTCACTTCCTGAGCTTCACGAACGCGAACCCTGCGAAGAGGAGCACGAACGCCGTTGATGACCCGGGGCAGCTATTCTCGATCTCGCCGCATTTTATGGCCGCCTTCTTTATGCACTCGTCTGCGGAAGAGTAGCACACACCAACGGATCCTTCCTGGCAATCGGCCTTGTCATCCCCGCTCCCGTACTGGGCCGTGCAGGCCTGCAGATCCGCAGCGCAAGTATCCACCTGAGGGCATTTCCCAGCGGCATACTGCGTGCTCATTATCGGATAACCAGCGCTTACACATGCTGTCCCGGATGATTGCATGCCCTGCTGGCAGCTCTTGTCTATCTTGCCATTGCTATCGAAAGAGCAGGAACTGCACGCCTTGTTGTAGGCATCCCGGGCGCATCCTGCGAAGGAGACGCTTGCAAGCGAGAGAAACGCGATCGCAACCACTAACCCGAAAATCGATTGTCGCAGACTTATCATGGTTCGCACTAGGGAGAGAAGATTAAAAAAAGGATTCAAAAACAACGCGCGGATTTTCGCGCAACCCGATAGTTCAGTTCTTCGCCCTCGCCACCATGACCTCTTTGGCCTGGGTGCCGATCATCCTGACCTTGGGCCTCGCATCGGTTGCCCTAGTGTAAAGGACTCCGTGCCACTCTGTGATGCTGAATTTCTGGTTCAGGAGCTCCACCACCTTGCCGTGGTCGAACTCCTTGCAGGAGTACAGGTCGAAGTATATCTCGTTGGTCTCAGAGAAGAAATGCAGGGAGCAGTGCGATGTGGTTATCATCTGCACGAAGCTCTGCCCGGGAAAATCGAGGTCTTCGGCATCGGCCCAGTTCAAGGGGCCCAAGGGCTTCATGTTGATCTCTTTCAACAGCCTATCAACGAAACGCTGCGTCTCTTCCCGAGGCAAAGCCTTGAAAGATGGGGAGACCTTGGCGTTCACGGTCATGTGTATGTGTTCCAATTTCGCCATTTTGCATCCTTGCTTCTTTTTCTCGCGGAATATGTTTTTAAATGTTTTCGCATTTTTTTCGCGCGCCAGCCGTTTTTCGAAAAATATCTTGTAAAAAAAGTTTTTCAGCATAAACAAATCCGGCCCTGCTTATCGAAAGAATAGTTTTTTATTATCCCTGCTACCAATAAAATCTACGGGCTTGCGGGAGCTCGAATTCTTCAAGAAAAACAAGGTGCCGTTTATGGAGCCAGAGGTATTACCAGCCATACTTGTCAAGACAAGGCCGGAACTCCTCTCGCGAATCCTTCTTGTGAAAGACCTTGTGCGGACCATCCAGATAGATGTCATGGACAATGTCTTCGTGCCGAACAAGACCGTCGGTATTGAAGATCTCATCGGCCTCCCGCCTCTTCCAAAAGGCGTGCGCTACGAGTTCCACTGGATGGTGAAGAATCCGGAGCGATGGATAGTCCGTATAGACGGCCCCTGGACCCACATCGTGCATGTCGAGACGATAGAATCGGCAGGACATTTCGCTGATATCCGCCGCACGGTGCAAGCGTCCGGCGGAAAGCTCGCGCTCGCCCTGAACCCGGAAACGCCGCTCGAAAATCTCGGTCCTTTCATCAAAAACGTGAAGATGGTCCTGGTGATGACCGTGCACCCTGGTTTTTCCGGGCAGAAATACATCTATGAGATGGGGGATAAGACGAAAGCCCTCCGCGCGCAATTCCCGAATCTCGATATCGAAGTGGATGGCGGGATTAATCTGGAGACGATCGGGCACGCATGCTCGAACGGGGCCAACATGCTCGCGGCAGCAAGCGCGATATTCTCTTCAGTTGATATTCCAGGGGCGATAAAAGCCCTGAGAAAGGCAGCTAAATCAGGAATCCCGGTGATCCACGATGACGAATCCTAAGATGACCGATATCAAGCAACTAAAGCTGAAGGCGAATGCCATACGGCAGGATATCATCCGCATGCTCGTGGAAGCGAAAAGCGGGCACCCTGCCGGTTCGCTCGGCATGGCCGACATCTTCGCCGCGCTGTATTTCAATGTCATGGACCATGATCCGAAGAACCCTGCCCTGGGCGGCCGGGACCGGCTGGTCCTATCGAACGGCCATATCTGCCCTGTCCTCTATGCCGCGCTCGCGGAATCAGGTTATTTCCCGAAAGACAAACTCCTCACCCTGCGCAAATTCGGATCCCCATTGCAAGGCCACCCGCATTATGGGGCGCTCCCCGGAATTGAAAACTCCTCCGGCCCCCTCGGCCAGGGGATTTCGCAGGCCGTCGGGATGGCATTGGTTTCAAAACGCGAAAAAAAACCATTGCACGTCTATTCGCTCCTCGGCGATGGCGAGATAAACGAAGGCCAAGTATGGGAAGCGTTCCTCCTCGTATCGAAATTCAAGCTCGACAACCTGGTCGTGATAATCGACCGCAACAACATCCAGATCGACGGCACAAGCGATGATGTGCTTCCGCTCGAGCCTTTGGCAGACAAATGCCGCTCGTTTGGCTTCGAAGTGCTCGAGATTGATGGCAACGACATGAAATCCATCCTGAAGGGATTCGAGCAGGCAAAAAAAGTGAAAGGAAAGCCAGTCATGATAATCGCCAAGACCGTCTGCGGGAACTGCGTCTCGTTCATGGAAGGCAAGTACGGCTGGCATGGAAAAAGCCCGAGCAAAGAGGAAGGGGAAACCGCCATAAGTGAGCTCATAGACGAGCAGAAAAAGCTGGAGGCGATGTGAATGGAAGGGCATTCTGCAAACACGAATCTCGTTCCCGACCCGTTCGCTCCAACAATAATAAAAAAAGCGAGCAGAGACGGTTTCGGAAAAGCACTTGTAGAGATTGGCGAAAAAGACCCGAACGTCTGGGTGCTCACCGCAGACGTTTCCGAATCCACCCGCACCCACTGGTTCGCTGAAAAATTCCCGGACCGTTTCGTCCAGTGCGGCGTCTCCGAGCAGAACATGGCGGGTGTCGCCGCCGGCATCGCGACCTGCGGAAAGAAGGCGTTCATATCGGCTTTCGGCGCATTCTCGCCGGGGCGCAATTTCGACCAGATCCGCGTCTCGATATGCTACAGCAACCTCGATGTCAAGATACACGCGTCTCACTGCGGCCTCAGCGTAGGCCCTGATGGCGCATCGCACCAGATATTAGAGGATATCGCGATGATGCGCGCGCTTCCAAACATGACCGTGCTTGTACCTAGCGATGTGGAGCAAACAAAGAAAGCGACAATCGAAGCAGCCAAACTCAAAACGCCGGTTTATATCCGCACCTCCCGCGAGAATTCGCCCGTCTTCACCACTCCACAAACCCCGTTCGAGGTAGGGAGAGCGAACGTGTACAGGGAAGGGAAAGACGTCGCGATCTTCGCATGCGGTCTTCAAGTCTACGAA
>CAILMU010000119.1 GCA_903835325.1 uncultured Microcaldota archaeon
GGAAGCAACTTCAAAGCCATCCAGGATGCCATATCGGCAGGGCGGTGCGACGCCGAGATAAAAGTTCTGATAAGCAACAAACCCGATGCGCCGGCGATTGAAATCGCGAAACAAAACAAGATACCCGTCGAAATCGTGGAGCGGAAAGATTTCAAGACCCGGCAGGAGATGGACGAAAAGATAAAGGCGGTTCTCGATTCTTACGGCGTCGGGCTCGTTGTCCTTGCCGGCTACATGGTCGTATTGAAGGGAAAGAAACTTCTCGAATCGTATAAGAATCGCATCATCAACATCCACCCCTCATTGCTCCCTTCATTCCCTGGTGTGGATGCCCAGAAGCAGGCGTTCGATTACGGCGCGAAGATATCCGGGGTGACAATCCATCTTGTGGATGAGACGCTTGATGCAGGACCTATCTTGTACCAGGAACCTGTGGATATAAGCGACTGCAAAAGCGCGGATGAAGCCGCTCATAAGATACTGGATATCGAGCACAAAGCATATGCGAAAGTAGTAGACTCATTCTCGAAAGGCCATTATGTAGTGGAAGGCCGCCGCGCCCGTTTTGTGCCAGGTCGATGATGAAGGCAAATCCGCTCGAGTTGGGGAATTAGGCCCTATCAAACCGTTTTATAAGCACAATTTATCATCAAGGATATCATAATCTCAGAAGAGGCAATGCTTATCATGTCCCCACAAGACCAGAAGAAGACCGGGAAACAAAACCCTTCAGCAGACACTACCCCCCCACGTTTCCTGGGAAGCAAAGCACCGATGGTGGAAAAGGAGAAAAACCAGACGCCTCGCTCATTCGTTGATGATATAACGGAGCTCAGAACGCTTCTCTTCGACGGGCAGGCTGGCCTCGCTTTCAGGAGGGTCAAAGAGAACAGCCGGCTCACCCATATCGCGGTCGCTGCCCTTTCCGATGAGAACCTCGCCATCTCTGGCAATGCGGAATGGCTTGTGATGCAGATAGCGTCCAAAGGCACCAAGGAGATGAAAGATGACCTTCGGGGCTGCCTGCGCGCTTTCTTCAATTCTAGATGGATGGAAGAGCAGAAGGCTGCAGGTTCATGGCGCGCGAAGGATATCAAGGAAGAGCTGGGGAAAGTGCTTCTGGACCTGGAAATCTGTTAGGTCGAAGCGGCTAGCCATCCTTGCTCCTTATTATGTTCTCGAACTTCGAATCCTTCCTTTTCAACAGCACTATCCTGGAACCTTCGTCATGATCCACTATTGAGTAATCCGGTAAATGTTTGGCGAGTTTCTTCGAGAACTCGACCACTTCCGTATGTTCGAGCATGTTCAGGACACCCAATCTTTTTCTCGAGAACCCGAGCGCCATATATGATTTCACTTCAAGGAAATCAACGCGCGATTTCTCGATAAGGGAAGCGTATTCTGGAAGATATGATTCCGAATCGTTCATTCCCTTTATCAGAGTGAAACGTATCGCCCGTCTGCATCTTCCCTCAAGACCAGCCAGAAGCCCGAGCGTCCGGTTGAACCTCTCCCACCCGTCCGCATACACGCTCCGGTTTATTTTTTTGAAAAGCTCTTCGTTCGGAGCCGCGAGCGAGACGTATAATTGTGTGGGAAGCGCGTTTTCGCGCTCTAATGCTCCAATCCTTTCGGGTTCCTGGCCGTTCGTCACTATGAATATCGTCTTCACTTCCGGGTGTTCGCGCAATCTTTTCACCATCTCCCCGAGTTTCGGGTATATCGTCGGCTCTCCGGAAAGCGAGATGGCCCAATGAGATGGAAATTTCTGAAAGGATTCCTTCCAACGGGCTTTATGGACGTCGATGAATCCGCCGAAACCGGAAACGAGCTTCCGTCTCGCCTTCACCGTCTTTTCGATTATCTCAGCTGGTTCATCCACTTCGCTATCCTCGAACTTCGTCTTCTTCATCCACTCCATCGGTCTCCAGCAGAACACGCACGCTTCGTTGCACCAGGCAAGCGCTGGCGACATCTGGCAGCACCGGTGGCAATCTACCCCGTAGAACTTGACCTTGTAGCATCCTTTCCCGCCCCGGAGAGAGCTCCTTGTCCAGTGGCATATCTGCACCCCGCTGTGGTTGCCGGCGATGCCATTGCTCTTCTCATACTGCCTGAGGGCGCTGTCGCTGAAAGTTATCCTGCCTTTCCTGAAGGAATCCTCCACCCTTTCCTCGTCTGTCATCATCCGAGCGATACTCTGCACCCTTCCAGTTAAAAATTATCCATCCGAATGATGCCTATCAGCTTTTACGGGAGTGACTGGAATGGATTTGGGAAAAAGCGTCATGGTTTTGGCATTGGCCGTCATCGTCCTTCTTTTCGGCCTGCTTTTCCTTGCCTTTCTCTCGACCTTCAGCGGACCCGCTACAATCGGTGATCAGCTCGCGAAAACGAACCCTGTCAACATCTCCTATGACCTTGCGGATTGCAGGCTTGGCGATACCGGGTCTTTCAACACCTCTTCGACCGTTTCGATGAACCTTACCGTGAGGGGGGGCATCAGCCACAAGGGCAAGGATGCATGCCATTCATCAGGAATCATATCAGATGGCAAGGATGCGTATGAGATAGACATCTACCGGGTCGCGCAGGACGACGAATGCATCGCCTTGCTGTCGCTCGCGGACCCGACCAATTACGGCGAGAAATGCTATGGGTATTGGCCGGGGTACAATCCGACCTAACTGAGAATATGAAAGAATTATCGGGCCTGGGGAGATTTGAACTCCCGACACACGGATGTCTCTTGGTTTCCGATTTCTAACCGGTACCATAAGAGTCCGTCGCTCTACCATTTCAGGGAACTATTGACCACATATGTTCATGCCAATAGTCCTAGCTGAGCTACAGGCCCTAAAAGTTGGTGGCTTATTCATGGATGCAAATTTATTAAAAGGATTTTATTGGCCTACTCCCAGCGATTTGATGCTGTAGCCGTTATCGTCCATCATCACCCTTACCGTGCCGTTGGCATAGACCTCGTGATAAGTGATGTTGTACTGCTTCATCTGCCTCTTGAACGGGTCCCTCGAGCCGCCGTTCGTCGCCGATTCGTCAGAGCTCCCTGATATTATCATGTCCTTCGGTTTTGCGGTGACAAGGAAGAAATTGATATTGCTCGTCCCGGCCCCGACGCCGAAATAAGGCGCTTCCATGATATCGCAGCCTATGTCGACCGTCTTGTCGTTGATGAGCCTGCCTTGGGCCCCTGTCTGGATTGAAGATGTGAGCAGGATGGAGGTGTTCCGGTCGCTCAATTTCATCACAATGGCGTCATTGTTGATGTCTTTGAACCTGGGTTCGGCAGGGTTCAGAACCTCGAAATGGATGCCGTCCAGGTCCGTCGCGAACCCCTCCTCTATCTGAAGCGTCTTCTTGACGCTTGAATTGAGCCTGTTGATAAGCGAGGCATAAGTGGCATCCCCTCTTTCATCGCCGTTCCACCATGCCTGCTGGATTGCGAAATTGTCCGCGACGGTGGATATGCCTCCGTAGCCGCGCGGGTCGGCATTAGTAGAGACCAGCACGTCGATGTTGTTCACGCCCTTGGCGGTCAGGAAATCCTTGACTTTGCCTGCGCTTTCGGCAGGACCCGCATCCACGAGCATGTCGAAATCGCCCTTCTTTATCAGGATGGCATTTCCATGAAGGCCGGGTTGGCCGACATCGATGAAATATATGCCGAGGGGCTGGCTCGGGTCGTAGATGTACTCTATCGCGCTGAGATTCGTCTCATTCACCGGCGGGACGACAACCGGCGGCTTGGTCTGATTGGACTGCGTCGTCTGATTGGTCTGGTTGCCAACGATTATCGTTATCGGGGTCTGGTTCTGCGTCTGGTTCGGAACAGGTTGGGTCTGGTTGGGCGAAGGCGGAGTGGGGTTCGTGCATCCGAACAGTATCAAGAGCGAAAGAACAGCGAAAACAGCCAGGATTATCCTAGAACTCATAGCGTCACCTTGCCTTCCATCATGCACTTCTTCAGCCGGCTTTCGCACTCCTCGATTTTAATCCTTTCCTGCTTGCCGTCGTTCCTGTAGCGTATGGTCACTGTGCTGTCCTCGAGCGTCTGGTAATCCACTGTCAATGCGTACGGAACGCCGATTTCGTCTGCTCGGGCGTACCGCCGCCCGATGCTCCCGCTGTCCCTATATGTGACATCCAGGCCTGATTTCCTGAGCGACTCGGCAATCGAAAATGCCTTCTCATCCAGGCCGTCCTTCTTCATCAGGGGGAATATCGCCACATGATAAGGCGCGATTATCGGCGGGAAATCAAACCATTCCCATTCCTTCTCCGTCCCGAGCTTCCATCCGCCTGCTTCGTCTTTCTGGTCTTTTTCCCTGAAGCAGTGCTCGAGCAGGCAGAAGAACAGCCTGTCCACGCCCATGGACAATTCGAATACGTGCGGGACTATCTTCGCCTTTTCCTCTTCGATGAACACATCCATGGATTTCCCGCTCTGTTTGGCGTGCGATGATAAGTCGAAATCCGTCCTGTAAGCGTTCCCGATTGTTTCGACAGCCCCGAAAGACGTCTTCACTTCCATGTCTATGTTGCCTTTCGAGTAATGCGGGACTTCGGCTTTGTCGAGCACCCTGAGATACATCCTATTCGGGTCTATCCCGACCCTCTTGTAGAACTCCCACTGCCTTACCAGATGGTAAGCCATTATCTCATTCGCCGCAAGGCCCTTCTCCACCAGCTCCCCTGCGTTCATGTCGGATAGCTTCTCGCCCACCATCATGGTCATCTTCGAGCTTTTCACTTTCTCGAAGCCCTCCATCTCCGGATGCTTCGGATTGAAGAAATACTCGAGCTCCATCTGCGTGAACTCCCTCATCCTGATTAGCCCTTTCCGGGGGGATATCTCGTTCCTGAAGCTCCGTCCCACTTGGCCGACTGCAAGAGGCAGTTTAGTGCCGTGGTTCTTGAAGAGCCTCGGGAAGGATGTGAATATGCCCTGCGCCGTCTCCGGCCTGGCATACGCCGGGCTCCTCTCTCCTCCTATCCCTGTCGCGAACATGAGGTTGAACATGAACGATTTCCCGAAAGTGCCTTTGCATTTCGGGCAGACGATATGCGTCTCCTCTATTATCCGGTCTAGGGACTCCAGTTTTCCATCCCACCGTTCTCCGTGCTTCGAGTAATGCTTCTCCTCCACAAGCGTATCCGCCCGCATCCTGGTCTTGCAGTTCTGGCATTCTATCACCGGGTCGGCGAAGCTGGACACGTGCCCGGAGGCTATCAGAATAGCTTCCGGAGTGATTATGCTCGTCTCTATCTCGTGGTTGCCTTCTGCCTTGATGAAGGTCTCGCGCCAGAGGTTCTCTATCTTGTGCTTGATGAGCACTCCCGTAGGGCCGTATTCGTAGAATCCTGCGCTCCCTCCGTACACCTCGTTGCTGGGGAAGAAGAACGAGCGCCCGAGCGCGAGCTCTATTATTCTCTCGTGAAGTTCCATGATTTTGGGTTTGTATCGGCGCCATTTTAATCATTTTGCCTGGAATAGAGGGAACCATGGATGCGCTTCAACCCCGGTCAAATGCTCCAATCGCGCTAATCTGCGTGCTCTTCGCCTCCCTGATGCTGCTTTCCGGCTGCCTGATAAAGAGCGAAGGAGGGATCGGGCAGAACCCGAACCAATCCAATCTAACAGCGGGCGCAGGAAACAGCACACAGAACCAGAATGCGAGCTCGCCCCAGAATCCCGCCAATACCACCCTCCAAAATACCACCAACTCGTCCGTTTCGGGGAACGCGACCCAGAACGCGACCGTGCCAAGCACCTGGGCGCGCTATCATTTCCCTGATTTCAGCTTCGAATATCCGATGGACATGAAGATAACTAATTCGAGCGGGCTTTTCGCCGGCCAGCACGACCTGGATGATGCCACGGGCGAGGTGATGGTCGTCTACGTGATTGACACTGCGAAGACGTACGGGGACAATTATGACAAGGATTATCAGGCCCACCCCACCCAGGCAGCCGCGGATTTCCTGACCCAAGATAAGAAGAACGACCCTGCCGGCCTGCTCGACAACGCATACCAGTACGGCAATCTCACGACATACGCTTTCGGACGGGATGCATACGCCGCCGAGCTCCCTTTCGATATCCACTTCCAGGGGTTCCAGAACCGCTACACCGGCTATGCGATAAGCCTGTACATCCCCGAGCGCTCGAAACAGGTCCGTATCCGGATAATCGCGCTGGATCCGGCCGTCGCAGATGCCATCCGCACCACGTTCACCGATACGTTCAGGATGGAAGGCGGATGAAAGCATCGGTTAAAATCCTATCCAGCCAACATTCCATCAAATCAAAGGAACCGTCATTCTTCAGGTGCATTATCTATGGATGTCGACAAGAACGCTCTTCGGAAACAGTTCGCTTCAGAGTGGGAGAAGCACTACAAGCTAAAGGTCTTGATAGAGCGGGGCTTCTTGCGTCAGAAATGCTCCAAATGCGGCAGGATGTTCTGGTCGAAGGAGAAGCGCGTATTGTGCGGCGATCCCTCCTGCATCGGCTACCAGTTCATCGGCAACACCCCTGTCAAGAAGAAGCTGGACTATATCGGCACCTGGAAGGTGATTGAGAAATATTTCACCTCCAACGGGCATGGCTATATCAAACCGTACCCCACGGTCGCCAGATGGCGCGACGATTTGTATTTCACGATAGCATCCATCAATGATTTCCAGCCCTATGTTGTGAACGGCGAGTTGGATCCGCCGGCAAATCCATTGATAGTCCCGCAACCATGCATCCGCTTCCCGGATATCGCGAATGTCGGCGTGAGCGGCAGGCACTACACTAATTTCGTGATGATAGGCCAGCACGCCTTCAACACTAAGAAGACCGGGCTTTTCTATTGGAAAGAGGAGGCGATGATGCACGACATCAACTACCTGAAAGCCCTCGGCATCCCGGAAGAGGAGATAATCTTCCAGGAGGATGTCTGGGCCGGAGGAGGGAATTTCGGGCCGTGCATCGAGTATTTCTGCCGGGGCCTGGAGCTCGGGAACTGCGTGTTCATGCAGTATGAAACGACGCCGGCAGGGGATCAAAGCGTCGCCGGGACCCGGTACCGGGAGCTGAAAACCAAAGTCATAGATATGGGTTCAGGCCTCTCGCGCCTTGCCTGGATAACTTCCGGAGAACCGACAAGCTATGAGGTCGTATTCGGTCCTGTGATTGATGAGATGAAACGCGAGACCGGAGTCAAGGTGGACAAGGACCTTTTCCTAAGCTTTGCCAAGATTTCCGGAAGCCTCAACGAGGACGAAGTCCCGGACCTTGAAAAAGAGAAGGAACGCATCGCCGCTCTTCTCGGGATAACAAAGAAAGAGCTGTTCGACACGTTGGAGCCTTTGCAATCCCTATACGCTTCGGCTGACCATCTCTGCACCCTGCTCTTTACGGTGACTGATGGCATGCTCCCGAGCAATGCCGGCGGAGGATACAACCTGCGGCTATTGCTCAGACGGGTCTACGGATTCCAGCAGCGCTACGGCTACGAGTTCGATTACGCCAAGATAATCGAGGGGCATGCCAAGCATCTCGATTACCTGTTTCCGCACCTTAAGAACGGCATCGGAACCACCGTGGATGTCCTTGCTGAGGAAGAGAAGCGCTACCGCGCCACGCAGGAGAAAGCGCGGGCGATAGTCCTGAATGTAGTAAAGAAGACCGGCGCCCAGAAAGGCATCGCCAACAAAGAGAGGTCTGAGCGGGCGAAAATCAGCGCGCAGGATCTTCTAATACTATACAAGAGCAACGGCATCCCGCCAGAATCAGTGATGGAAGTAGCTTCCGAGAACGATATCGAAGTTGAGATGCCAGGCAATTTCTACGAACAGGTCCGGGCGGCCGACGGGGAAGAGGCGTCAGCGGAGAAAGCGCCGGCGGTGAAGGTCCTGTCGCTCGATATAGCTGCGCTTCCGAAGACCGAACCGCTCTACTACTCGCGCGACCGTTCGTTCAAGGCCAGAATCCTCGGAATAGTCGAAGGGAAATTCATCGTCCTCGATCGCACCGCTTTCTATCCTGAAGGCGGCGGGCAGGTCTCGGACACCGGAACCTTAGAAGTGGTGCCGGTGACCATGGTCACCAAGCAGGCAGGCGTGGTCCTGCATTGGGTCAAGGACACGAAAGGCTTCAAGAAAGGCCAGGACGTGACGGGTGTCGTGGATCTCGAGCGCCGCATGACGATAGTCCGCCACCATACCGCAGCGCACATGCTTAATGCCGCGTGCCGCTCGGTCCTCGGGCCCCATATCTGGCAGGGAGGGTCATACAAGGACGAAGAAAAGGCGCACCTGGATGTCACGCACTACAAGAAGATAACTCCAGACGAGCTCTCGAGAATAGAGCAGAAGGTCAACGAATATGTCATGCAGAACCTGCCGATAGTGACAGAGATACTCCCGCGCAATGCAGCCGAAGCGAAATACGGTTTCACCTTGTATCAGGGCGGGGCTGTACCAGGGAAGGAGCTGCGCGTGGTCAGTATAGGCGGGATAGACAGCGAAGCCTGCGGAGGCACCCATCATATGCTATCCAAGACCGGCGAGATAGGTTGCTTCAAGATAGTGAAGCGCGAGAGCGTGCAGGACGGGATAGAGCGCATCACGTACAAATGCGGTTCTGTCGCGATAGCCTACATGCAGGAGCGCGAGCGCATGCTCCACGAGACATCAGAAGTCTTGAGCGTATCCGAAAGCGAATTGAAAAGGACTGTCGAGCGGTTCTTCGACGAATGGAAAATGCAGCGCAAGAAGATAGAGGAGCTGAGCGACGACCTGGTCAAAGAAGAGGCGCACGAGCTGATTGAAGAATATCCAGGCAAACCAGTTATGAAAATCCTCGATTTGGACGACGTCTCGATACGGAAGCTCGCTGCGAAGGTCGCTGAAAGCGACAACGCATCAGCGGTCATCATGAACAAATCCGGGACCATCCTCGCAGCAGCCGGAAAGAACTCGGGCCAGAGCGCGAAAGCGCTCCTAGAGCGCGCGATAAAGGAGCTCGGGGGTTCTGGCGGCGGGAACGAGCGCATCGCGCAGGGGAAAGCGAAGAAAGTCGGGATAGTCGCTTTTTGATATCCTATCCCTAGCTCTCTATCTTATTGAACAAGTAGGCAGCGAGGAGCGTCCCCCCCACCATGAAGACCGAAAGCACCCCTGCGCTCACCGCTATCGGGATGCTCGAACTTCCCAGGAACAGGAACCTCAGCGCCTCCACCCCGTAAGTCAAAGGGTCGATATACGATATCATCCTCACAATCTGCGGGGCATTGTCAAGCGGGAAAAGCGCTCCGGAGAGGAAGAACATCGGGAACACGAGGAAATTCATTATCAGCTGGAACCCGTGCATATCCTCGACCAAGGACGCTATCACCAGGCCGAGCGAAACAAAACCCATCGCTATCAGGACCATCAGGAGAACCGCAGCCGGTACGACCGCGAGGTTGATGCTGACGCCGAGGAATGTAGCGATCACGAGCATCAGCATCCCCTGGATAAGCGCAGTAGTGCTCCCGCCGAGCGATTTTCCGAAGATGATGCTGGGCCTGCTCACAGGGGCCACAAGGGTCTCCTTGAGGAAACCGAACTGCCGATCGAAAATCACCATTATCCCCGAAGATATCGAACCGGACATGAGCACCATCCCGAGGATGCCTGGGAATATGAACTGCATATAGTTCCCGCTGCTTCCGGGAAGGGTAATCGCGCCGTTCAAGCCCGAACCGAGTACCGCGAGGAAGAAGAAAGGCATCCCGAGGCTGCCGATTATTCGGCTGCGCGCGCGGAAGAACCTGATGAGCTCCCGTTTCCAAGTGAAATAGACTGCTGTGAGATCGCGGTGCATCAGTTTCGCCTCGCCCTGAACGCCCTCATCCTGAATTTCATCGAATCCTTGCCGGATACGCCCTCTTCGCGGATGGCACGCCCTGTGTAATGAAGGAAAACGTCGTCGAGTGTCGGCTTGTGCAAACTCACCGCCTTCACTTCTACGCCCTCTTTCCTCGCGACCTCCAGGAGCTCCGGTATCTTCCTCTCGCCGTTGCTGACTTTGAGCGTGATCTTTCCATCCAGCGATTTTATTCCGACGGCATACGGAAGCGTCTTGAAGGCGGTCTCGAGCCTGGCCGTATCCGTGCTCTCGATGACTATGATGTCTCCCCCGAGGCTGTTCTTCAGGGTCTCGCTCCTGTCCAAGGCGACTATTTTCCCATGGTCGATTATCGCGACCCTGTCGCAGAGCGCATCCGCTTCCTCCAGGTAATGCGTTGTGAGGACGATAGTGACCTTCTTCTCCTTCTTCATCTTCCGGATGGCATCCCAGATGCTGCTCCGTGTCTGCGGGTCCAGCCCTAATGTCGGTTCATCCAGGAACAGGACCTTCGGGCAATGGAGCAGGCCCCTTGCAATCTCGAGCCTTCTGCGCATCCCGCCTGAGAATGTCTTCACCACGTCGTTCAGCCTGTCCTCGAGATCGACTATCTTGATTACCGATGTTATCTCCCGTTTGCGGTCTTTGGCTTCGATACCGTACATGGCCGCATGCAGTTCGAGGTTCTCGTAGGCTGTGAGCTCCTCGTCCAATGACGGGTCCTGGAACACTATCCCTATGCTGTTCCTCACTTCCCCTGGGTTCTTCGTGACATCGTAGCCGTTCACGAACGCGCTTCCGCTGTTTGGTTTTTTCATGGTCACAAGCATGGATATCAAGGTGGTCTTGCCGGCGCCGTTCGGGCCGAGGAGGCCGAAAATCTCGCCTTCGTTCACCTTTATCGAGACAGAATCCACTGCCGTGAGCTGGTCGAACCTCTTCGTCAGATCAGTTGTCTCTATAGTGAAGGGGCCGTTCTCGCCGGCCTTGCCTTTCGGGGGAGGATCACATTTCTCTTCCAACATAACACCATTGTCTGTTCAGGGCGCTCTCTTCAGCAATCCTGGTTTTTCCAGGAACAGGAACCTGCCCGGATCCAGATTGAACTCGGATAGCAGGTCCTCGCATGCGAAGTTGTATTTCGCGTTCAAATCTCCAGGTTCCATCTTCTCGCTGCTGTTCACGAAATAATTGGAGTTCTGGACTATCTCGCCGTTCTTCAGGAAATAATAAGCAGCGCCCTTGTTCGCCGCGTAATCGCCGTAGACGGATTCGAACTTGTCATAGACCAGGTTCGACATCACCAGGTCGTCCTTCCCCGTGTTTATGGTCACATGGCCGTATTCCGGCGGGATCAAAATCACATCGCCCATCTTGGCCTCGACAATGATGACATCGACTGTCCCGCTCCGGTTCCTCTTCTGCAATAAAAGCGTGCACCTTCCATGGAGGACCTGATATGCCTCAGGATAAGCAACCCCATCGTTGCTCATGGGGTGATAATGGCCATAGGTCTTGGGGAATTCCTCTCCGAGTGGGCCTGGCGGCATGACTGTTATATCGAACCGTATGCCCGAATGCACTATCAGGCCGCGATATATGTAATACACATCGAAGCTGCCACGCTCCTCGATCTTCGAGGTGCTCATCAGAGTCTTGGCAAGATCCTTGACCGTGCGGACCGATCTCGGATACCTGGTCCCGTTCACGATGAGCTCATGGTTCTCAAGTTCGACCTTCAGCGGTTTCTCATAGAGTGCCATTCCCATTCTCAACAACCCCCTTCATCCTGTCGAATTCATTGAGCATGTCGAGCCTCTTGCGCACGATCAGCTTCTGCTTGCCGAACTTGTGCAGGAGCAGTTTGAGGAGGGTGATGAACTCCCGCTTCTTCACCTTGTTCTCGTCATACTCCCGCTCGATAGCGTGTATTGTCTTGAACGATGAGATAAATAAAGCCATATCTATGGAGTCGTTCCCGTTGAAACCGCCCAGCTTGTTGACAAGGATTATCTTCACCAGGCCGGCCTTGGTCCTGAGCCTTCGGGAGCGCGGGGATTTGCCTTCGACGCCTGTGCTGGTAGTCGCGATCATCTTCGCAATCGCTTCCCACTCAGCACTCGCGATAGCATCACTGATGCTGCTGGGGCGGTTCATGGAGTCTAGTAGTTGTTGGTAAAATTCTTAATACAATCCAAATCCTGTCAATACAGCCGATTTTGCGGGGTAAATCAGATGAACAATTATAATAAAAATCTATTTTATCACTAAATATAACATGTCTCAGCAATCAGCCACGGGCCAGGACTCCAAATCAAGGAATCTGGCCAGGATATGGCCTGCTTTCGTGAACATCGAGCGCCGCATCCAGACCGAAGGGCCTTTCGTGCTGGACCATCTGCCATCCAAGACCAGGACTGTTTTCGATTCCTGCCTTGGCTGCGGGGCGACATCTATTGAAAAAATCGGCCGAGAGTACTGCCGGCTTTAGCCGAGCAGGTGAATCGGCCCATTATTTTTCTTTAAATTTCTAATTCTTAGCGTTAAAATAAGCTTTAGCAGCGGGCGCGCCGCCCCGCAGGGGCGGCACACA
>CAILMU010000120.1 GCA_903835325.1 uncultured Microcaldota archaeon
CCGGGGCCTTGGATGATTACGGCATAAGGGCGGCAAAATCCGTGATCGGCTTCTCCCTCAAAGACAGCGGCCGTTTCGACGAGGCATTCGAGATGTTCAAGGGCCTCATCGATGCAAAGCCTGAAAACAGGCATAACTCGGCCAGAGCGGCCTGCGGCCTTGCCTTCGCATGGGAACAGAGAGGAAAAACCGGCCTCACGGATGAGGATCTCACCATGGCGCTCTCTGCGCTGAAAGGCGTGGCCGTGAGCAGGAACCCGAATTTCGCGCAGGATATCCGCAATGCGATAAAGATATTCGAGAACCAGGAAAAAAGGGGGAAAAAACCGGATGATAGCAAATAGGAGTTGAAAATATTGACGCTTAAATCACCTATTAGTTCCCGCCCGGACGGAACATCCGTTTCCGCGCAAGGTCCGGCCCGGACTGGAAAAACCGATCCCCGGGCGTTCCGCCCTACTGATGCAATATCCAGGACAAGGGAAGCCGGCCTGCTTATCCGGGACAACAGGCTGCGCGAAGCGGAATCATTGCTCGCGGATTTATTCAAGGAGAATCCGCATGACCCCCACCCTGCCGTCATGCTCCTTGGCATCTACTCCAGGACAAAAGAGCTGGATAAAGCCGAGCAGGTGTTCGCATTGGCTAATGACAGCGATTCCGCCAACGACCGCGTCTATAACGAGATGATACGGACCTGCTTCCACTGCAAATCATTTGACCGGGCCGAGGCGCTTTACCGCGAATCCATGGACAAGGGCAATGCACAGGAGAGCCTTTTCACAACGATGATAGACGGCTACGGCAAGTCCGGGAAGGCGGACAAGGCCAGGAAATTCTATGACCTTGCCGTCGACTACGGCTACTACACCTGCGGATGCAACGGCGCCATGCTTTCGGCCTATATAACCGCCAAAAGATACAAGGGCGCAGCTAGGATGCTCGCGGATTCGATAGATGAAGGCGTGGCAGATGCGCAGATGTTCAACTGCCTCATCCGCCATTTCGCGATGCGTGGCGAGTACGATGATGTCAAATTCTGCTTCAACCTAGCTGTCCGTTGCGACGAGGCGGACCCATTGCTCTGCAAGAGCGCAATGCACGTCTTCCTGGATGCCGGCAGGCTCGAAGATGCCCGGGAAGCCTACGATGCGGCCTCTAATATGAAACTCCTTGACGGTTCCATGCTATATATCATGGCGAACGCTTACATCAAGATCGGCAATCTCGACGAAGCGCGCAAAATAATCGACAAGGCCGAGCAGATATCTCTGCTCGACCCGAAACTGGCCCTTTCGATGCTGGATGCGCTCCTGCTGGGCGCTGATATGGATGGCGCATGCTCGCTCGTTTCCCGGTATTTCAGACGGCAGCCTTTCGACAGCAGCCTATTCAAGAAAGTCGAGAACCTATTGTACAAGACACACCGCTTCCAGAAGCTTCTCGACCTAATCGCATCGTTCCCGGAACATATCCAGAATGCCGAATACCTGACAATCAGGAAAGCCGAATGCCTCAGGAAGATGGGCATGCATGACCAGGCGATAACTTTGCTGAAAAGCGCTTTGGATTCCGGCCGCCTTGATAACAGCAGGCAACGGACAGCCAAAGTCGTGATAGCGTATTCGCTGAAGGAGAAAGGAGATACCGAGGCGGCCTTCGACATGTTCAGGTGCCTGATGAGCACCGCCTTGGGCTATGACATCAACACGGTCAGGGCGGGCTGCGGGCTTGTCTCCTGCTGGGAGCGGAAAGGTTTCCAGGGCCTGGACAGCCCGGAGATATCGACGCTGCACCGGCATCTCGCTCATTATTCAGGAAACGTGCATGATAGCCTTGATGCGGAAATAAGGCGGGCGATAGGGCTCCTGGGGAATAGGATGCGCTGAGGAAAAAAAATAGCTGGAAAAGAGATGGAAAAAATAAAGAAAAATATTTTCAGTCTTTTTCATCTATCAGGCCCTTGAGAAGCTCCATTGCCATCGGAATCTGTTCGGGGTAATGGGCAGCAAATATCAGACCTCCCTTGCCATGCTGCTCGCCATAATAGAGAAGCAATGGCCTGGCCCGAACAAGAATCTGCCAGGCCTCATCAAGCACTGTCGCCCCCTCGACAAACAGATGGCAATCCATCACGACCTTGTCCAGCTCTATTTGGTCGAGAGCCTTCAGGGCATTTCGGAGGTGCTCGGGGCGGTAAGCATGGTATTCCAGCTTGTTTCCTTCTTGGAAGATCGCAACCGGGCATCCCTCACGCATGAGGGTTTTCCATACCTCATCAAGCTGCTCTTTGGTCCCTTCAATCTCCAATTTGTATTCCGGTATGGCCTTAATCGGTTTTGCGATACCGCCAGCCATCCCATTCACCTTTTGCAGCCCTTCTTCCAACGGAGCGCCCTTGGTTCTCTGGGCCGGGGCTTCCATACCCTTGGCTTCTGCTATCTCCTTCTTGGTTTCCTTGTTTTTCATTTCAACCATCATAACCACCGAACTATAACTAACAATCAAGCTATTTATATTATTTTACAGAAATTCGCAAGAAAACCGAATATTTTAATATAATCGCTCGTTAAATTTGCATTATGGCAATCAAGCTCGACAAGAAGGACAAACAGCTCCTTTCCCTCCTCTATTCGAATTCACGGATGAGCTTCACGGAAATGGGAGCGAAACTCAGGCTCAGCAGCAGCGCGGTCGAGCGAAGGATGAGGCAACTCAAGGACGACGGCGTCATCTCCCTGCTCTTTGCGGATGTGAACTTCCTGAAACTCGGGTTCAGGGCCTACCGGCTCTATTTCAGGTTCGATGTTATGGATCGCGAGACCGAACAAAAAGTGCTGAAGCTCTTCGAAGAATATCCCAGGACGCTCTGGGGGGTCGTTTGCGAAGGCGAATACGATGTGCTTTGGCGGATAATCGCCAGGGATGAAATCGAAGTCGAGAACGCGGCGTATCTGATGATAGAGAAATTCGGGGACCGGATTGTCGAGAAATCCGTGGCGACGACTACGTACCAAGTCTATTCTGCATGGAACAAGGCGTTCGAGACCGAGAAATACCCTTCCATGCCGATAGAGCGGATGGTCGAAACGGAGGCGGTGGATGAAACAGATTTGAAAATCCTCTCAGCGCTCTATGGGAACGCGCGCGAGACGACCGTCAGCCTATCGAAGAAAGTCGGCCTGAGCCCAGATGCCGTCCTTTACCGGATGAAAAAACTATCCGAGCGGAATCTCATCCTCGGTTATACCGCCTGGTTCGATGCGAAAAAACTGGGTTTCAACTACTACAAGCTACTGATAGGGTTCCGGAGCGCCACCAAAGAAAAGGAGCAGGAATTCATGAGATACTGCCTGGAGAACGAGAATGTCATATTCCTGAACAAGGTCATCGGCAGCTGGGATATCGAAGTGGATATTATCGTAAGGGACAACGCCGAGCTCCACGAGTTCATGAGGGAGATAAAGACCCGGTTCGGCCCGATACTGGGAAAGCACACGTTCATATCTGCAGTCGAGGAAAGGATGCTTAATCCGCTCCGCTAAGTAGAAGCAATCTCGGACGTGTTTCTATTGAAAAAATCGGCCGAGAGTACTGCCGGCTTTAGCCGAGCAGGTGAATCGGCCCATTATTTTTCTTTAAATTTCTAATTCTTAGCGTTAAAATAAGCTTTAGCAGCGGGCGCGCCGCCCCGCAGGGGCGGCACACA
>CAILMU010000121.1 GCA_903835325.1 uncultured Microcaldota archaeon
CAGGCTGTGGCTCCGACTTATGTGCCTCCGACACCTGAGATAAGCGGCTTGAACGGCGCTCAACCGGAACAGCCGGGATCTGCCCTTCCAGCAGTCACCCAAAGGCCGGTCACTACTGATAATGATGACCTGGCTGGCCAGGCCGCCAAAGCGCAGGCTGTGCCTGCGGCTTCTCCGAGCACATTCGACTTCGCGCTCGACAACCTTCTCCTCATCGTGGTGGGGTTAGGAGTTGTAGGCATGGCGATACTCTTCGCGCTCTTCAGGAACACGCTTTCCGAAGACGAAGAAAGCAACTAGTTTTTTATAAAAAATTTTTTTAAAAAAAATATCGGGCCCACTGGGATTTGAACCCAGGACCTACAGCTTTCATCAAGCAGTTATCTCGTACCGCGAGCGGTGCCGAGAGAGACATGTAACTATAGAAGGCTGCCGCGCTATCCAGGCTGCGCTATGGGCCCTAGGATTGGAAATGTAAGAGAACAGTTATTTAACCTTCGATTTTTGGATTGAAGAAATCGGCTATATATGGAAAAAAATATTGGCCCGGATGCGGGCATCACTCCTCTTCGTCTTCTTCGTCCTGGTCGTCCTCCAGGTCGTCGTCTTCCCAATCATCCTCTTCATCGATTGTCAGCGGTTCCATGCGGTTTACCTCGAAATGATTGATTTATAAAAATATGAAAGCGTCACTCCTCTTCCTCTTCGTCCCAGTCCTCCTCCTCGAAGTCGTCATCTTCCCATTCCTCGTCTTCGTCGATGCGCATCGGTTCCATTGCTACACCCGGTTGAAACTGGTTTGCATGCTAATAACTAAGAAAGATATTTAAATAGAGCAGACGACCGGACAGGCGTAGTCCGCCTTTTCATCTCAGCCTCACGGCTTCCAGATCGGCCATGGCCCTGGATTCCTTGTGGAGCATCATGCTCGCCGAGCGGGCCAGTTCATCCGTCTTGTTCCAGTCGCCGTGCATGGTCAAAATCCGTTCAGGTATCGGCCTGAGGTTCTTCATGTACGCCATAAGCTGCGCCCGATCGCTGTGGCCGGAAAAGCCTTCGGCAGTCTCGACGTGCATGTTGATGTTGAGCTGCTTCATCTTGCCATCGTCGCCCAGGATAGGCACCTCGCGCAGGCCCTGCTGTATCTTGCTCCCCAAGGACAGGGCGCTCTGGTACCCGACGAACACCAGCGTGTTCTTGGCGTCATCCGCCATCATCTTCAGGTATTCGTACGACGGCCCTCCCATCAGCATGCCGGATGGCGCCAGGATTATCGATGGCTCTCCGTTCACTATCTCCTCCTTCGATGTGCCTTTGGCCACCTTGATGAGGGGCGACTCGAACGGGCTGCGGTCCGATAGGATGCGCCTCTGGAGCTGCTCGCGCAGGTACTCCGGGTAAGCCGTGTGGATGGCTGATGCCTCCATGACCATGCCGTCGATATATATCGGGATGTTGAAATTAGGCTCCCTGCGCGACATCTCTTCGAGCACCAGGAGGAGCTCTTGGGAACGACCCACTGCGAAGACAGGTATCAACACCTTCCCGCGGTTGGCTATCGTCTGCCTTATGATATCATAGAGGCGCTTCTCGCTGTCGAAACGGTTCAATGATATGTCGTTCCTTCCCCCGTATGTGCTCTCTATGAAGAGCGACTCCAGGCGCGGGAATTTGGTGTTGGCCGGATCGAACAGCCTTGTGAAACCGAACTTGATATCCCCGGAGTACACCAGGTTGTGCGCGCCCTCGCCTATATGGAGGTGCACGCTCGCGCTCCCGAGGATGTGGCCCGCGTTGTAGAGCGTCATCTTGATCTCGGGGGTGATGTCCACGACCTCCTCGTAATCGACCGTGATGATGTTGCGGAGCTCCTTGTAGATGTCTTTCTTGGTGTATGGCGCTTCGATATTGAAGAGCTTGTTGCAGAGGTTCAGGTAATCCTGTTGCAGAAGGACCATCAGGTCCCTTGTCGGCGGGGTGCAGTAGACCGGGCCTTCGTATCCGTACGCGAAAAGGTATGGCAGGAAGCCCATATGGTCCATGTGCCCGTGGCTTATCACCACCGCATCGATATCCTGCATCTGGAAACCGGTCATGTTGAGGTAAGGGTATGCCTTGGTCGGGTCGCCTGTCGCTGTGTTGACGCCGACATCGATGAGGACCTTGCTGTTGGGGGTCTGGACGAGAAGGCAGGATCTCCCGACCTCGCGGAAACCGCCGAGGGCCATCACGCGTATCCAGTCGCTCGAGACGGAAGATTGGCATATCTTCTTGCCGATATTTATCAGGAATTTCTTGCGCTCTGCCGCCTCCAGGACGGATATCTTGCGGATCCCGTCCAATGTGGATGAGGGCATGGTCGGGGCGCGGACGGTTATCGGCGTCCAGCCGGTCTTCATCATTATCTCCTTGAGGGTGGAGCCGCCTTTGCCTATCACTAGCCCTGGCTTTATGGATTCTATCCGGACTTCGCACATCTCCGGGACGAACATGATGCTGCGGATATCGGCCTCTTTCGGGACGGTATTCTCGATTATGGCTTTCGCCTCGTCTATGTCCATGAGGCCGCTCGGGTCCACCCGTATCGCGACCTTCTTCTTCAGGGCGCTCGCCAGCTCCTTTATCAGCCTCTCGTTGCTGTAGAAGGCCTTGATGTTCTTGATGTAGATGACTGTCGACAGGCCTTCAGGCTCGACCTTGGTCACCTCGCAATCAGCAGGCATGATCTCTCCGATTCTCTTTACGATGTCCTTATAGTGCAAATAAACACCTCGCATGGTTGATTTGATGATTTTATGATGATGAATGAAACAGGGATGGAAAGGCAATAAAAAAACAAAAACTTGAAAAACAACGGCCCGGGGGCCGGATACGTTTTAAATTTGCTCGTCAATCGCCGCTCATGAAGCGATGAGCTTCTTCACGTCGTCTCTCTGGAGCCTCTTGAAGCCCGACGACTTCGTGACGCTCACGATGTCGATGTTCTCGCCGCTTCCGGCGTCGCGCTTCATGGCCGCGCTGACGGCTTTGGCGGCTATCACCATGTTCGTCTCGACATCCTTCTCCTCGCGGAACATCTCCTCGAGGACACCGAAGGCGATCGGAGACCCGCTGCCTGTGGATGTCATCTTCTCCTCTGTGATGCCTCCCAGCATGTCTATGGAAAATAACCTCGGCTTCTCGTCCACGCCTCCGAGCAGGAGCTGCACGAAGAACGGATAGAACTTGTATTGGGTGAGTATGTTGGCTAAGAGGGTCGCCGCGGCCTCGACCGTGATCGGCTTCTCGTGCTTGAGTTCATAAAGGCGGATCTCGGCTGCCATCCAGCGGATCAAAGTCTGAGCATCGCCCACGCTGCCGGCAATCGTCATCGCGATATTGTCGCTGACAGGGTAGATTTTGTCGATGTCCTTGCTGGCGATGAAATACCCCATCGTCGCGCGCCTGTCGGATGCCATCACTATGCCATCCTTGCAGACAAGCCCTATGGTGGTCGTACCGGTCTTCAGCCCTTTCTCTTTTTCACTGTCCATAATATCACATTGGGAGAACGAGTTAACGTTCTTTGAACACGAATGTTTTTAAAACCCGTGTCAAGAGGGAACGGATGGGAAATTAAAAAAGGGAAAAAACCGCCGTTCAGGAGCACTTGCCTATCAAGGGCTTTGATCCGACCTCGGTCTTGCCGGTTATCCCTCCCTTGTCGTATACGATAGTGACGTTCCCGTGGCTGAACGTCGTGCCGGCCGTGCCGCAGGCAGCAGTAGTCGTGGCGTTGAGCACCTGCTTGGAACCGCTCGGGAAACTGAGGCTCCCGGAATACGCAGTGGCCCCGTCCATGGAGATGCTCGTGAGCACGAGGGGATCCACATCGTTGTTCTGCAGCTCCATCTGGAGGGTGGTCCCGGTCTGCTTGAGGATCGTTATCGAGAACGGGGCCGCAGTGCCCCAGGCCTGCTGGCTTTGTATCTCCATGGTGCCTGCGCCCATGCCCGCGAAACCGCCTACGAGGTATACGACCACAAGGGCGACGACGAGGACGATGGCCAAAATCACAAGGTATTCAGTCGAGACTTGCCCTTTCTTCTGCATATTGTGCACCAGCCCGATAAAATCCGCCTAAATTTATAAGGCTGACCATGACGGGATTTGGAAGAAGGAAAAATAGGAGAAAAAAAAGAATATAAAAAATAGGGATCTAAGAAGAGCACTTGCCCACGATGGGCCTGACACCAGTCTCTGTCTTGCCGGTTATCGTGCCCTTGTCATAGGTCAGTATCACATTCTGGTGGCTGAACGATGTTCCGGAATCTCCGCAGGCTGTTGCGGTCGTCGCTGTGAAGAGCTGTTTCGCACCGCTCGCGAGGGTCTGATTAGACGGATTGAGGGCCACAGCGGCGCTATCCATCGCAAGGCCAGTCACTTTCAATGCATCGACATCGTTGTTCTGTATCTCAAGTTGCAACGAGGTCCCGGTCTGCTTCCAGCTCGTTATTGCGAGCGGAGCCGCCGTGCCCCAAGCCTGCATGCTCTGGGTCTCCATGGTGCCTGCGCCCATGCCCGCGAAACCGCCTACCAGGTAGACGACCACAAGGGCGACGACGAGGACGATGGCCAAAATTACCAAGTATTCAGTCGAGACTTGTCCTTTCTTAAACAAAATATCACCAAACTACGAACGTAGATGATATTATAAAAGATTGCGGTCAGAAGGCGAAGCCCGATAGGAACGATTCGATGAATGTTTTTGAGAGCTGGAACATTATGAGGGATCCTACGGCCAGCAGAGGGAAATATTTCACCCCATAAAGAGCCCGGCCACGCGATATCACCCCTATCAGGATGGACACCAGGAAGGAATTGACGACCATGACGACTGTAGAAAGCATGACCATGTCGGAAGCGGTGATTAGTATCTTGCCGGAGAACATCTGCAGGTTCAGCGTCGTCGGAACGCTTCCGGTTACGGTCTCCTGATTGATTTTGAGGAAGACCGTCACGAAATGGGTGGAAACGGACAGGAGGAAAGGCATTATCACGATAAGGATGAAGCCCAGGAAGATGGTGTATGTCCTTGTGGAGGCAGTCAGCTCCGCCCTCAAATCCTGAATGCGCCTCACATCCTGCGCTATAGAGGTGAGAAGCCGTGCCAGATGGCCTCCAGAACGGAGGCCTTTGGAGAAGAGGTTGACTGTCCGCTCCAGGATCTGCGAATCGAATCTGCTAGATACCTCCAGAAGGGCTTCCGAGAGGGGCGCTTTGCCCCCGCTCTTGGCGGCGCTAAAGCGGAGCTCGTCATAGAAAGGGCCGAATTCCGGCCTCGCCCCCTGGACGAAAGATGCGAAAGGGCTCATCCCGGCGCGCAGGTTCGATACCGTCAGGAGAAGGAAATCAGGGAGAACCTTCTCGAGCTGGCTGGCGCGTTCTGCTATCACGTAATACAGCTGGAGGTATGATATCAGCGCGACGAAAAAGAACCCGCTCAGGAACAATGCCGCGGAGATCGTCACGGATGACAAGGTGGCG
>CAILMU010000122.1 GCA_903835325.1 uncultured Microcaldota archaeon
TGATCGAAGCGCCAGGATCGGAGCTGTTGTAGGTCAAGGCAGGGTCTATCGTATCGTTCACCGTGACGTTCAAAGAGACGTTGCCGTTGTTGGTGACATTTATCAGGTATTGCACGATGCCTCCCTGTGATGCGACTTGCGCTGTGAGGTTGACTTTCAATGCAGACACATTGGCCAGGCAGACAGGCACGACCAGCGAGAAGTCGCTCTCGACATCGGCTCCGTTGGGCGGGATGCCGAGGGCTGAGATGTTATTATAGGTGTCCTGGCATTCGACCGGGGTCGTAGCCACCGTGGCATTTAGGGCGATGAAGCGGCTCTCGCCGGGCGCCAGGTGGTCCATATGCCAGTAGTAGGTCTGTCCGACCACCGCGGTCGGCGTGACATTGGTCCCTGCGAATGCCAGCATGCCATCCAGCGTATCATTGACATAGGTGTTGAGCTGGACCTGTCCTATGTTGGTTATGTTTATCAGGTACTCGATGCGCCCTCCTTGGGATGCGACGTGCGCAGTCATGTTGACCTTGACCGCAGATACGTTGGCATAATAGACGGTGACGTTCGCGCAGCTGACCGCCTCGGCATTGAATCCGTTCGGGGGAACGCCCGTGGCGTTGATGCAGTTCGTGAGGTTCTTGATTGGCGTGTTATTATCGACTACTCCGGGGTCTACCGTGGCGTTGATATACAGTACGCCGGATGCCCCGGGCGTGATTCCGCCCTGGTCAGGCCTGAGCCCTATCCCTGCGATAACGAGCGCCGGGTTGGCCGTCGTTGCCGAGCAGAATCGGTCCTTCGGAGACCAGATGGCCGAGTAGCCATTGCTCACATCGGCCAGTGTAGACGGGTTAATCGAGCCGCCGCCTGCTGCGCCGTCGCATAAGTACTGGTTGTAACCGCTGGAGAGAGCGAGCGCAAGGGAACCTCCGCTGGTGCTGGCTGAATCAGTCATGAATGAATAGTTTCCAGGTTCGTATACATATGCGCCGAATGATATGTATGTCTTGAAGATACCAGTGGCATTGACTGTATACGAGCCGGCGTTCTGCTTGCATGTAGCGACGTATGCCGTCTGGAAGGAGTCAGGCGCGGAGTTGTACTGCCTCATGGTGCAGCCGGATGGCAGGGAGACCGAGGGCATATAGTTGTATCCGCCGGCGATCATGAGGACGACGAAGGTGTCGTCATTGTCGACGGTATAGGCAAACGAGCATGTCCCGCTGGTGGTGCACGTATTCTTGTATAATCTATAATTTGTCAGATTGATGCTGTCCCAGCTGACCAACTGCCCTATGACGCTGTCCGGGACCCATGACGAGGAATTGTATGTCAGGCCCACGGGGAGCGCGTCGACCAGGCTCGCCGGATACAGGGTGACATTCCCATTGTTTATTATCGTTACATTGAACTCCACCATGCCGCCCGGCGATGGCTGGACAGCGGTCTGGTCGAGTTTCCACACCGATACATTGGATTCGCATACAGGAACCGTTATGGAAAAGTTCGCTGATACGTTCCTACCGTTCAGCGGGATGCCGATGACCGAGAGGTTGTTGACTGTGTTCTGGCACTGGTTCGGTATGCTCGTCACAGACGCATTGAGAAGGATGGTCTGTGTGGCTCCCGGGGCCAGGCCGAAGATTGTCCAGTTGACATTCTTTCCGGCTAAGGTCACAGGGGTTATGTCTGTGCTGTTGAAAGACAGCATGTTATCGATGGTATCGTTGACCGTGACGTTGAGCGATACGTTGCCGTTGTTGGTGACGTTTATCTGATACTGGATTATGCCGCCTTGCGAGGCGATCCGTGCTGTCATGTTGATTTTGAGCGTCGAAACATTGGCCAGGCAGACAGGGACGGTGACATTGGCATTGGCTGTGACGGTGTTGCCGTTCGGCGGAGTGCCGACTATCGTGACGTTGTTGATTGTGTTCTGGCATCCTGTCGGCGTTGTCGTGACTGAGGCGTTGAGCAGGATGAGCTTCGATACCCCAGGGGCAAGGTTGGTGATTGTCCAGTTGGCATTGTGTGTGCCGGATGTGACGGGAGTCGTGTTGGTGGAGTTGTAGGTCAGCATCGGATCGAGGCTGTCATTCACGGTGATGTTCAGGCTGACGTTGCCTGTGTTGGTCACGTTGATCTGATACTGGACCATGCCTCCCTGGGAGGCTATCTGGCCCGTGAGGTTTAGCTTGAATACGGATTCATTGGCCAGGCAGACGAGGACGGGGATAGTAGCATTTGCCAAGACAGTATAGCCATTCGGCGGTGTTCCGATGATCGAGACATTGTTCTGCGTGCTCTGGCACTGGGTCGGATAGTTGTTCACAGTCGCATTGAGAAGGATCAATATAGTCGTGCCTGGAGCCACATTCAGAAGCGTCCAGTTGGCGTTCTGCGCGCCGTGTGTGACTGGCGTCGTGTTGGTGGAGTTGTAGGTCAGCATCGGATCGAGGCTGTCATTCACGGTGATGTTCAGGCTGACGTTGCCTGTGTTGGTCACATTGATCTGGTATTGCACCATGCCCCCTTGTGATGCGACTTGCGCTGTGAGGTTGAGCTCAACGGCGGTGTCATTGGCATAGTAGACAGTGACATTCGCCCTGGACTCGGCCGTGACATTGCTTCCAGTGGACGGTTTGCCGGTCGCGTTCATGTAGTTGGTGAGATTGACTGTCCGGTTCGTTGCGTTGACTGCGCTTCCATTCACTGTGGCATTCAGATAAAGGACCATAGAGGTCCCCGAAGCCATGGATGCGTTCGTCCAGTTTATCGTCTGCCCGTTCTGCGAATAGGTGCCGCTCGCGCTGGTGAAGTTGAGGCCTGCCGGAAGGACATCATAGATGGTCACTGGACTGAGGGTCACGCTGCCTGTATTGTTTATCGTCAGGTTGAACTGGACGATTCCTCCTGGCGATGGCTGCAGGAATGTCTGGCTGAGCTTGAGCACCGAGATGGAAGGGATGGACGTGGGTGAGATGAATGCTATGCTATATGATTCGGTGGCTGCGAACAATCCGTCTGCGGTGACATTGGTATCGCCATAATTCGTGTAATTGGTGCCATTGAACATGAAGGAGCCTAAATCATAGTAGAATAACGAGCCGCTCCAGCGAAGTTTTGCGCCGAGGATATTCACAGTATCAGAATCGGTAGGGTTCCGATATAGGGTGATGAACCTGCTGCTATCTCCGTAGGTTGAGATGGTTGTCGTTGTTTCATTGCATCGGGGGTCGCAGAGCCTCTGGTTCAGGTTTGAGCCGCTGTTGTCTCCCCATACCAGTCTGCCGGTGGAGCCGGAAGGATTCCATTCGAAATCCGCTGGCCGTATGTCACCGAGAACGGAAGTGGCAAGATCGGTCTCGATGTTGCTTGTAATATTCCATGTGCTCCCGTTCCAATAAGCCGTGTGCAGGTCGTCAGCGCTATCTGCGATGACAGCCTGGAGGTCATCGGTGGCCGGATCCGCTTTCAGGTTCATCCAGTGGACATCGTCGTTATCTGCGCCGTTCGAATCGAAGCTGGCGATAGCAGACCAGGATGCGCCGTTCCAATAGCTGTAATCCACTGCCCCGATTGTGCCATTCGCGCCAAGGGCCATGCCTTTGCTCCCGTCCGCTGCATACCTGACTGCCAACGCCTCGTCATTGTTCGCAAAGGTTGCACTGGAGGATATCTCGGTCTGGTTGCCCCATATGCTGCCGTTCCATACCCAGGCGTTGATGTCGCTGTTATCGGTGTCAAAGCCCACGAGAAGCAGCTCTCTGCTCGATGTGGGTTTCCTGTCAAGCCGCACCCAGCTATAATCGACCTTGCCGGCATGACCGCTCGTGTCATTGATATACTGGGCGGGACTGAGGCTGAAATTCTTGTTTGCGGCCGGAAGCACTTTGAATGCCAGATCCCTTGAGGCGTTCGTTTCGTTGATGGCATAAACAAGGATGGCATCGCCGGTCGAGGTCTCGAACTCGACATCGAATTGCCTCTGGGCGTAACCTACAACAGAGCCGGTATTGTTCGTGACCTGCCAGTTGCTCATGTTGGTGCAGTTCGCCATGCAGACATAAGCGTTCAGAAACCTGTTGGTATTCAATGTCACAAGGACTATCTTGTCAGAGACCGGTGACGATTTCACTATGGCGTATATAACCTGCGAGCCTGTACTGGGGAGCTGATACTCGGGGCCCCAGCTACCGCTGCCGGATGAGTTCCAGAATTTTATCTTCGGATAGTTATCGCCGCTGCCCGTATCAGATGAGTAGGCGATTATCGCATTTGAGGCGACCGCAAGCTGCGCAAAAACCAATAATAGCGCCAATGCCATCAATAGATGCCGGGTCTCGATGATTTTGCCGGCTGATTTCTTCTGGAACGACATATTTATCGATAAGAAAGGAACAGCATATTATAAATATGATTCGCTTGTGCGGCGCTATGGAACGATAAGATGTCATTTCGCCTTCTTCATCTTCTTCAGCAGCGGATGGAACTTCTCGGCAGCGAGCGTGCTGCAGCCTATCTCGTTCGCGAACTTCACCGCGCCTTCATCCGATGAGACCAATGTCGCCTCCAGCTCCTTGGCCAGAAGCACCAGCTCGAAATCCTCCTTGCTGTCGATGATCCCCGTGCGCATGGCCTCGCGGTATTTCTCGCGAAGCTTCCCGAGCTTCTCATCGTTCTCCGGGCGGTTGTCTTTCGCGAATTCTTCGGCGAGGCGCAGGCCTTTGTTTATCCTGATGCGGATATCCTCGATGAAATCATAGAATACCGCGGCTGGCAGGTAGATGCTATATACATTAGGCGCGCGCTTCTTGATGACCAGGTCCATCTCATCCATGGCATCGGCGGTTATGAAATTCCTGAGCTCTGCCCGTATCGACGGGGGCATATAGATATCGAGGTCGAGCCCCTTCATGGATTTGACGAACCCCTTGACAGCGGCGCTCGGGGATTTCCCGAACGATTTGCGGGCCTGCGGGTTCACGAAAAGCGAAGTGTCGAGGACGTATTTGCGCTCGCTCATGGTTTGGGATAGACATGCATGGAATAAAAAGATGCAGGTCAGATGAGTTTCACTAATCCTCTTCCTATCTCCGGGATGTTCCCTCCGAAAAGGTTCGTGGTGTTCAGCACGAAAGTCAAAAGCACGACGAACGCGACCAGCGGGAACAGGCATACCGAAGACACTACCATCCGCGTCATTTCGTTTATCCTGAAGAATATGACATCCTTGAAATCCTGGTAGCGCCCCTTGAACCAGCTCACGAAATCCCAGAACAAGTCCTCGCTCGGGGCCTGGCAGCTGTACTGGCTGACATCCGCGGCAGCAGGGAGCAGGCATTTGAACTTGAAATTCGCCGCATCCGCCTGTTGGCACTGCAAGGATACGGTGGATCCGGCCTGGCCGCTCTGGAGCTGGGCGGACTGCCCGGGCGCCAGATCAGGCACCATGATCGCGGACTGCGAATACGGCATGGACATGCTAGATATCAGTATGTAAGTGAGCGGGAAGACGAAATACAGCCCGAAGGATATCGCCATCAGGTAAGCCCCGGCTCCCCGCGTCGGCGGGAACGCACGCAGAGCCACGCCGACCGAGAAGAAGAAGCCCGAGTAGGCCTTCACGAATGTGAGGACCTCTTTCAGCACGTAGAAAGCGTACATGTAGAATGTCAGGGATTGCGTGGTGTTCGTGATTCGCTCGGCGATCCATTTCACACCGAAACCGGAGGCATGCTCGGACATGAAGATCTCCATGAAGATGGATGCTATCCCTTCGACAGGAATCGCCATCGTATAGAGGAGATACATGAAATCCTTCACGCAGCTCGTCGCCGTGCTCATATAGAGCATCATCCAGTCGATGAGGGTGCTCTGCTGATATACCACCTTGATGGCATTGCAGTCGTTGCATCCGAAGCTGCTGAGGTACAGGCATCTCGCCAGGCCGTTCTCCCCGTTGGCAAGGAGCTTCTCCCCCACCCCTATTATCCCGAGCACCAGCAGGACTATCAGCACCGTGGACACAGCGAAGACGAATTCGGTTTTGGCGACCTGTTCCAGGTTGCGCAGGTCGAAGAGGCGCGACAGCATGATGAGCACGGTGGCCCCTATCACAGAGACAGCGGCGGCCAGGATGGAGATAGTGCGCCAGGCCGAGTAGACATCGCCGGCGCCATAGAAGCTAGATGTGAAATCCATGTCATATCAACCTCGTCAACGAACTGATGTCCACCTCTTCGCCGAAGCTCTTGCTCAGGCCTTTGGCCGCCTGCGTGAATATGAGGATGTTGAATGCCGGGATCACGAAACCGACAGCGAAGGCTATCCCGACAGTGGCGATCGGAAGAAGCACCAGCGATAGGAAAAATCCGCCCACGAAATTCTTCAGCATGGTGCCTATGCCTCCGAAAGCGCTGGTCACAAGATCGCTCAAGCCGCTGGAGAAATTGCTCGTGAAGAACGTCTCCATATTGTACTGCATGCCGTTGGCCGTCGTGTCTTGGAAATAATCCTTCACCATGCTGGAGAAGGAGACCATGGGGCCCGAGCTGTTGTACATGAGCACGTATGTGATGGTGGATAGGACAGGGAATATGAACAGGAAAGCGGCGGACACCCCGATGAGCGTGCCGCCCAGGCGACGGGTGGGCGTGAACGCCCGCAGGAAGATGCCGGCCGGAAGGTAGAATTTCAGGAACGCCTGGAGCGAGAAGATGAAGACATAGAGCTGGGCGAAATTCACCACATATGCGATAGAGAGCGCGACGGTCATGTTGTAGAGGAGCTGCTTGATGGGCGCGGCGAGGCCGGCAAGAGGCGAGGCGACAAGGCCGACCCCCAAAGGCCGGGCATACGGGGTGACCGAGGCCATCTGGTCGACCCACATGTTGATGGCGTAGTTCATGTTCAGCCACACCTCCATGTCGTTGCCGACCTGCTCGTAGTAGGATTTCGTCGCGTCGAATACTGTGGCGGATTGCTGGCCGGCCGGCACCATGGAACCCGGAAGGATGGTCCCGATGGTTATCGAAGCGATAGCGCCTATGAGGCCGAAGAGCATGATTATCAAGAACGCCGAGACGAACAGCTCGAAAAGCTCTGATTTCACATACGCTATCGTCTGCGGGCTCTTGAAGATAGTCCCGAGGAGGTAGATGAAAGCGAGAAGCACGGCTGATACCGAGAGCGCCATGCCTGAGAGTGCCGCCCAGCCCCATAGGCCGGTGCTGCTTCCGGAAAGAAATTGGCTCCCTGCCAGTATCTGGCTCGGCTCCAGCAGCGCCATTCAGGCACCACGCTCCGGCCGGAACTGTTTTCCATCATCCATCATGATATCAGATCACCTTGAGGAATGCCATGAAATTGACATCCACGTTGAAGAATCTCGCCGTCTCCCTCGCCGCCGTGAGCGTTATGAATATGTTCAGGGCCGGGAGAAGGATGCTTATTATCACCACATAATAGACAGCGCCGCGTATAAGCTCGAATGCGAGCGTCAGGGCTCCGCCAAGGAAGAA
>CAILMU010000123.1 GCA_903835325.1 uncultured Microcaldota archaeon
CAGATTGTGCGACATGCGGCAAAACCTAATGAAAGTTCCATGGCTCTGGAATCGTTCTTCCAAAAACAATTAATTGGAATAAACATAAGGAACATTGAAGAAGTCGAAAACCCCCACGGATGGGTTTATGATTTCACAATTCCCAATTTCCATAATTTCGTGGCTGAAAGAGTAATCGTGCACAATACATCCCTGCTGGATGCCATACGAGGCACGTCGGTCGCGAAAAAGGAGGCCGGAGGCATCACCCAGATGATAGGGGCGAGCTACGTCTCGAAAGCGGATATAGACGGTATAGCCAAAGACCTCTCAAAAAAGATGAAGCTTGAGATGAGGATCCCGGGCCTGCTTTTCATAGATACCCCCGGCCACGAGGCCTTCACGAATCTCCGGGATAGGGGAGGAAGCATAGCCGACCTGGTCATACTAGTAGTGGATGTCAACCAGGGGTTCCAGCCCCAGACCATCGAGAGCATCATGATACTGAAGGAGCACAGGACCCCGTTCGTCATCGCCGCGAACAAGATAGACGCCATCGACGGCTGGAAGAGCCAGAAGACGACCTCCTTCATGGAATCCTACAACAAGCAGATAGACTACGTGAAAGAGAGGGTCGACCAGAAGCTCTACGATATCATGGGGAAAATATCGGAATACGGTTTCGACAGCGAGCGGTATGACCGGGTGGCGGATTTCGGCAAGTCGATAGCGATAATACCGGTGAGCGCCAAGACAAAGGAGGGCTTGAGCGAGCTGCTCGTGCTGATTGCTGGTCTAAGCCAGAAATTCCTCGGCACCAGCCTGGAGATAGAGGAGGGTGGAAGAGGCAAGGGAAGCATCCTAGAAGTGAAGGAGGAGATAGGCTTAGGGACGACTCTGGATGTCATCATCTATGATGGGATAATGAGCAAGAACGATGAGGTCGCGTTCCTCACCAAGGATGGTGTGAGGATGACCCGCATCAGGGGATTGCTCCTTCCGAGCAAAGTGGGGAAGGAGAGGTTCCAGAGCGTCGATTCTGTTGTGGCGGCGGCAGGGGTGAAGATAAACGCGCCTGACCTGGACGGCGCCCTTCCTGGTTCGCCGATAGAGGTGGTGCGGGACAAGGAAGCCGACATCTCGGAGATAGAATCCAAGTTCAAGAGCACGATATTCGAGAAGCAGGAGGAGGGGATCGTCCTTCGGGCCGACAGCCTGGGTTCGGTCGAAGCGCTCCTGAAGCTGCTTGGCCAGGAAGAGATACCGGTGAAAGACGCCTCCGTCGGAAGCATCGCGAGGAAGGACATCCTCTCGGCAGGAGTCGTCTCGGCGCAGGACAAGTACCTCGGGGTGGTCATGGGCTTCAATGTCAAGATCCTTGATGAAGCATGGGAGGAGAGCAAGGCATCCGGCGTGCCGATAATATCGAGCGATATCATTTACAGGCTCATAGACAATTACCGCGATTGGGTGAAGGAGGAGAAGGAGAGGGCGAAGCGGGAGAGCCTGGCCAAATTCGTATGGCCCGGAAAAATAAAGATCCTGCCAGGTTACGTCTTCAGGGCGTCGAAACCGGCGATATTCGGGGTGGATGTCTTGGGCGGTAGGATAAAGAACAAATACAGGCTCATGAGCAAGGACGGAACGGTCGTCGGAGAGATACGCGAGATACAGCGGGAGAAGGAGAAGGTCGAGGAGGCATCGGTCGGGGACCAGCTCGCGATATCGTGCGATGGCATGTGGGTCGGGAAAGATGTCATTGAAGGGGACGTGTTGTACAGCTACATGACAGAGGACGAGATGAGGAGATGGGATGCGCAGATTTCGATGCTGAATGACAACGAGAAGGCCGTGTTCCAGGAGATAAGGCAGATACTTAAGAGATATTTCTGATGGATAGGATTGGGCGAGGAAAAGGAGGCTGTTGGTTATGATCATAGGTTTGACCGGAGAGAATTGCGCTGGGAAAAGCACTGTCGCGGATTACCTGATGAAGAAGGGGTTCTACTACCTTTCATTGTCCGATGCGATAAGGGAGGAGCTGAAGGCCGAGGGCAAATCGGTGACACGCGAGAACCTCATCCAGAAAGGCAACGAGCTGAGGGAGAGATTCGGGCCCGGGATCCTCGGGACGAAGACCGCCAAGAAGATAGAGGAGGACAAGAATTACGTCGTGGATTCGATAAGGAATCCGGCCGAGGTGTCTGAACTTAAGAAGAACAAGCGGTTCTTCCTGTTCTATGTCACAGCGCCTGAGGAGATGCGCTTCGAGCGGACAAAGGACCGCAACCGCGAGGAGGACCCGCGGACTTTCGAGGCCTTCCGCAGGATAGAGAAGCTGGAGATGGAGAACGCGGAGAAGACGAAGCAGAACCTCAAGGAGACGTTCGCATTATCCGACAAGAAGATAGTGAACGACGGCGACCTGAAGGAGCTCTACGACGATATTGATTCGGCGCTCGGCGAGGTCGCGGAGGAGTTCAAGCCGAACCGGCCTTCATGGGACGAGTATTTCATGGGGATAGCGAAGGTGGTCGCATCCCGGAGCAACTGCATAAAGAGGAAAGTGGCCGCGGTTATTGTGAAGGACAAGCGGATAGTCTCGACCGGGTACAACGGGACGCCCAGAGGCGTGAAGAACTGCAACGAGGGGGGCTGCCCGAGGTGCAACAGCTTCACGGACTCCGGGAAGAACCTGGAGGAGTGCTTCTGCTCCCATGGGGAGGAGAACGCGATAGTCCAGGCGTCCTACCATGGGATAAGCATCAAGGATACGACGATATACACCACATTCTCCCCCTGCCTGATATGCACCAAGATGATTATCAACTCGGGCATCCGGGAGGTCGTCTACAATGCGGACTACCCGCTGAACGAATCCTCCATCAAGCTCCTCAAGGAAGCTGGAGTGAAGATAAGGAAGCACAAATCTGGTTGAATTGGCAGAGTATTATATTTTATTGCAGAAGTTGATGGCATGGCAGAAGACGATATGAAAGGGGCCGGATCTGGCCCTGTTGCTGGCGGCGGGATGATGGAGGATGAGGAGATGGCAGGCCAAGGCATGATGATGCCCCAGGCGATAGGCATCTCGGCGCTCACCGTGACAGGGGATTTCCTGCTCTTTGTCGGTTTATTGTTCATGATGCTCGGGATAGCCGCTTATGTCACGAACATGATGGGCATCAAAGGTTCTGGCGAGTTGCTTGTAGGGCTGGCCCTAGTCGTGATAGCTGCTGTGCTTCTTGTCAGATCCAGGGACCAGATGAAGAAGATGGCGCAGATGCAGCAGAGGATGAGGCAGTCCCAGATGGCGAAGATATCCAAACCCAAGAAATCAGAGCCGATGGATTCGTACCGCTGAGCTTATGGCCGGAACTGCGCTGGGCAAACCCGAACGCAATGGCTAAAAACGGCTATACACATAATCATTATCGGCAACGATGACGATACCGTCCCAGACACAGCCAGAAATGGCGATGACGACAAGAGTAGCTACCGAGTTGCCATTAAAAGGAAGCCCGAGCGGGCATGCCTTCCATCACTCTTTATATTAGTTATCTCCCTATCTGATACGAGAGGATAGAGAGGTGGAAAAATGAAGCTAGTCGTGCAGGATGCTCCTGCTTTGAAGTCTGTTATAGATGCTATCGTCAGCCTGGTGGAGGAAGGCCAGTTCGAAGTGAAGAACGACGGCCTGCATCTGAAGGCCATGGACCCGTCCCAGATATCGATGGTCTCGTTCACGATGCCGAAGACCGCTTTCCTGGAGTACAGCATAAGCGAGGAGACGCGCCTGGGTATCGATATCGGCCAGCTCTCGAACATCCTGGGAAGAGGGAAGAAGGGCGAGAAAGCAGAGCTATCTACCGAGGAAGGCAGGCTGGTCGTCAGGTTCATCGGCGAGAAGCATAAGCGCACGTTCAAGGTTCCCCTAATAGAGACAGGGGACAAAATTCAGAAGGAGCCGAAGATAGAGTTCAAGAACTCGGCAAAACTCAAGGTGGATGCCTTCAAGGAGACCCTGAAGGATGCTAAACTCATCAGCTCGCATGTCCGCCTCCAGCTGACCCCGGACACATTCATCGTGGATGTGAAAGGCGAGAACGGCGAGGTGAAGGCCGAGTTCGAGAAAGGGTCGCCGGACCTGGTGGAGCTGAACACGCACACCGAGGTGAGGACCACATTCCCGCTCCAGTACCTGGAGGACATGGTGAAGGCGACGAGCGCGAATTCGGTCGTCACGGTGAACCTGGAGACCGATAGGCCGCTCCGGCTCGAATACGAGATCGAAGGCGCTAGAATAGTCTATTACCTGGCGCCGAGGATAGAGAATGAGTGACGGGGAGCGCTGGTGTCTTCCATTACTGTTACGGCAGATGTCGGAATGAGACAAAGATATATAAACTTTGAACGCCATAAAATCAGATTGGAAGAAGCATAGTGTACAGAAGGATGTCTATGCAAGGGGATAAGGTGCGAAGGATGAAGAAAACCGAATACACGAGCAGCCAGCTTCCGAGCCCCGAGGAGAAACGGGCCGAGCTGTATTCAGAGAAACTCGACGACTACGAGCTGCCGGAGTTCTCCAGAGAGGTCCCCGTGTCTTCCAAGAGGACGCAACGGGGCAAGACGGTAACCGTGGAATATGAATGGAACACTTCGGATGCCCCGAGCATAAAGGTAAAGAAGATAGATTTCTGCGACAATGAGGCCCTGGAGGCGCTATTCAGGATAGCCGCAAGGGACGGCGCGGACAGCATCTCGTTCAAATACAACAGCATCACCTATATCCTCCGCAAGACGACAAGGGAGATAGCTCATGCGTTGTTCGATTCCTACCGCAGCGCCAAAGGGGCGCTAGAGGGCGTAATCGGGTACCTCAGAACGGTCGCCGGCAGCTATTATGTGATATCAAAAGCGTGCCACACAGCCTGGGCATTCGACCGGAGGATAGCCAAGGGCGATATCAATTATCTGGATGTTGATTCGCTCGATGACAAAGCGAAAAGCAGGCTGGTGGAACTGATATCCGAGAAACTGGCCGACCTTCACTCGAGCAACACGATACTCGGACGATTCACGCTCAACAACGTCCTTCTCTGCGGAGAGGACATGGTACTCAGCGATCTTCGGAAAGCGAGGGTCTCGCGCAAGCCTTTGTTCGTCGTAGAGGAGTTCAAGAGCGCGCTCCAGTACCTCTTCGCCATCGGAGTGGCCGGTAGGGAGGACATATACCTCTCGATAGCGTATTATGCCACGAAGAACGAGAAGAGCTGCGAAGAGTGGTACAAGGACAAGACGGGAAAGAAGGCGCTTGACTCTTTCGATGTGGTGACAAGCCTGGAAGAGGATGTGTACAACTGATTTTGAGCGCGATGGAAGAGGCTCTGTGAGCCAGGACTCGATAGAGCCACAATTTATATCTTTTATAGGAGCAGATAACCCCATGCAGTCCGCACCCTTCCTCCTCGCATCGGCGCTGGGTTCGTTTCTCCCTCAGGGTATCACGAATTTCTTCCCATGGCCAGTATTCCTTGTTATGGGCCTGGTCCTGATAGGCGCAGGAGCGTGGCTCATCATCTACGGGATACGCAAGTACCTGGTGTGGCAGGCTGTGAAGAATCTCCCTACTTCCAAGGTGAGGAGCGCGGCAATCGGCCTGGTGGAGCTTTCGGGCTCTGCGCGCTATGACAAGCCGCTGATAAGCCCGATATCGAAAAAGGGGTGTGCATACTGGAAGGTCTCGGTTGGGAGGGTCGGTGATAAGGGCAACAACTTAGAATTTTACAAAGACGAGTCTGCTGCACCGTTCTATGTTGAAGACGACACCGGCCGGATGCTGATCGACCCCAAGGGCGCGGAAGTGAATATCGGCTACGAAGCCCATTTCAGGTATTCGTGCAGAGGATACATGACGTCGCACAAGAGCAATAGGCTAAAAATAGAATTCCGTGTGGGCGCGTATCCGCGATATGCTTCTTTGTATGAATTTAAACGTATGATTGGATTGGCGTTCTGCAAGGACGACATCGAAGCGATGACTGATGCTATCGAGCGTAAGGGCGCTAAACGGTTCGTCGTGCGTGGCGCAAACGGTGTGGAGTACGCTATCGAGAAGAACGATGATGGGACCCTAAGCTTGAAAACCACGGATAACAATTTACTCGACCAGAAGGTCGTCGATTACATCGCTAGCAACGATAAGCTCCGCGGCAGGGGCGAGTTGAATGCAGACCTTATCGTCGTCGAATCAGCCATATCCGATTCCGACCCGTTGTATGTGCTCGGGAGGGCGGATGCCAAACCAGGCAGCGCCAGTGAAGCCAGGTATGAGGATCTCGTGGTGCACAGGGGCCCTGAGAAGATATTCCAGATAAGCGATGGCAGCGAACGGAACTTCGCGACTTACATGCTGGTATTGGCCATCGGGAGCCTGCTGCTCGGGCTCTGGCTCTTCGCTTGGGGACTGGCCATGCTGATATTTGTGATAATGGCATTCGGATTGATTTAGATATGACGCCGGTTCAAATCTCTTCGGCTTTGGTTTCGCCGTTCCTGGATTTATCCCTGGTCAGACGATAACTTGAAGCGAATTCCGAGCCCATCAGGCCTTCCTCGTGAGTGATGATGAATGCCTGCTTGACGACCTGGGGTATCCTGTTCTGGAGCGCGTCTGATAGCTGGCTTATCGCGTCCTTGTCCAGGTTGTGCGTGGGTTCGTCCAGGATGAGCCAGCTGAGTTGCGGGGTGAGGACCATGGCCAGAGCCACACGCAAGGTCAGGGCCGCGCTAGCGCGCTCTCCGCCGCTAGCAGTGCTCTCCAGGCTCTTCCACCTGCCTTGCTCGTCCACTTCGAAGACATAGTCCTTGTCGCTTACGCTGAAGCGGAGCGATGCGTAATTGCGGTACGGATAGAAGATCGGCCAGATGTCGTTCATGGCGCCGTTAATGGCATCCACGAGGCTCATGCGAAGGGATATCTGGGTGGATAGCAGGGCGTTCTTGTAGATAGATAGCTCCTCCTCGAGTTTGGATAGGTGGGAGATATCCTTGTCCAGGCGCTCGAGTGAGCGGACCTCTTCGTTTAATATCCGGATGAGGTTCTGCGCGTTCTTCAGCTCGGCCTCTGCGGCTTGGCGCTGGGAAACAAGCCTCTGGACCTCTAGCTTCGATGATTCGAGCGTGATACGCACGGATTCGAAGACGGACGGGTCGAATCTGATGGATGAGAGGCGCGAATCAGTGTCAGCTGCGTGTTTCGAGACGAGTTCCAGCTCCTTTTTCTTCTGGAAGAGCGCCTCGTGGCGGCTGGATTCGATTTTGGCCAGTTCAATCGATTCCGAGACGGATTCGGATTTCTTGTCCAGCTCCTTTTTCGCCAGCATCCTGTTGTTGAGTTCGGCTGAGACTCCGGCTTTCGTATCTTGGAGGAGGGCAGTATCGGCGTGGCCGGGTTCATGCAGCATCTGAGCGATGCGGCTTGAAAGCAGAGATATCATGTTAACGCTATTGACCGCTTGCCCGAGAATCCGCTTCTCTTCTGATAACGTCGAGGCGACAGACTTCGCCCGCTCCTGCTTCGCTTTCAGCTCCTGGGCTTTCTCTTCCTTGATATGCGATGACGACTCCTCGGTCAACGGAGCATGGCACAATGGGCACCTGCTTGAACCGGGTTTCAGCCGGGTAGAGAGGTCTGATATCTCCTGAATCTCATGCTCGAGCGTCTTGCGCTCGGATTCCAGGTCGAGGACCTTCTTCTCGCGTTCCTTCTGCTCGTTGATAGCCTGGTCTTTGGTCCTGCCGTTCAGCAAGCCCGCGAGCTCGGATTGTATTTCCTTGAGCTTCTTCGCGCTCTCATGAGATACCTTGATGCGCTCATCTATGACCCCTATCTCTTTCGAGAGCCTTGTTATCTCAGCTTCGTGAACCTTGGAGTCGGCATGGATTTTCTGGCGCTCTTCTAGGAGGCGCGCAAGAAGAGCCTTGGATTTCTGGTGTTTCGCTTCATCGAAGCCCTGCATGTCTTTTATCAGCGATTCCTGCTGTGCGTGCAGGCGGATGGATTCTTTGAAAAGCGTTTCATGCTGGATGCGCAGTGAATCCATGCGCTTGTAATC
>CAILMU010000124.1 GCA_903835325.1 uncultured Microcaldota archaeon
GTGACCATTACGCCGGCCCCTGCCTGGGCGGCTATCTTGTATGTGAAATCCATGGGAACCACGTTTTTGGAAATTCCACTGCTTTGTCGGCACAGGCATTTTTTAACCTTATCGAAGCGGCATCCGTCAGTAAGCGATGCAGGCAAAGCTCCCATTTCACGGCCAGCGGAGCCCAAATAGAATCATTTTTATACCCTTTCTAACATTATATTATCATGACAGTCAGGCGAGTCCATACTAAACCAGGCAATGGCGGAGGCAGTATTTCGAACGTTGCCGATATCCAGTCTGCCAGGAAGAATCAGGGCGGCCAGGAAACGATAAGGGATGCCTCGAACAGGATGGCAGAGATCGTCCCGCCGAAGATCCCCGACCAGGTCCAGGTGTTGAATCTCCCTCTCACAGTAACTTATGACCCGGCCAGCAAGCATCTTGACGAGCCTGGATGGTATTGCGTGGAATACGGCAAGAAGCCCCAGATAAAGGATGCGAAACAAGAAGGGAAGAAAAGGCGCAGGCAGGTCAGGAGCAAAGACGAGGAGCTTTTCGCCAGGATAATCGAGGTGCGCGATGCGCTCCACGCCAATGCGTTAAAGGATTCCGAGTTCAGCCCGGAGCAGAATCTCTCCGGTTACGTCGAGGCACTTGCCACGGATGCATGCGACAATGATAGGGCCATGGACATCAAATCCGTGATAGACCGCATGGGCGACCTGGTCCGGCCGTTCTACGGTCCGAAAATCGAGGAGAAATGGCCTAGGCACTACGATCCTTCATCCGATTTCAATTATTTCATGCCGGCTCCTACGTTCATATCGCAATACGATGAACTGCCCACCGCAGGAGCCATACTCTCCGACGATTCAAGGCTCATCGACGACAAGGTCTTCAAGACGACTTCGCAATACCGCGCGGCCTGCGACGACCTGGAGCCTCTCATCGCGGCCGTCGGCGCCCTAAGGAGCCTCGGCTGGGATTCCTATCTTGCCCTCGCCAAATCCAAAGAGGAGATTTCCCTCCCTGACGGCACGCGCAGCCTCGTCGATATGGACCGCCCCGTGGTCGCGATATTCGATCCTAAAGGCGATGTCCCGCTGTACACCACGCTGTTCGCCCCTGACCATCCGTCAGTCACGGCGCTCGAGATATTCTCAGACAAGGAAGTGCTTTCCCTCATGCACGCGCTCCGTGCCCAGATGCGGATGCGCAGGATGTTCCGCGACATGAAAGTCCGCGAAGGCTTTTTCGACGATTCCGTCTCCCTGAGCGATGATTTGGTGGAGCGCGATAGGCAGATCACAGAGATGTCGCGCTCGGGCCCGATGACGGTCGCCGAGATGGGCAAGCATATCGTAGACATCGCAGAATCCCTGTTCGAGAGCTTCCAGAACAGCGAGACCAAGAAGTTCTTCCTCAACGCGCTCATGTACGCCAAGAACAACGTGTTTGAGACAGTAGTCAAGGTTCGCTCGCATCGGGTCGCGCTCCAGCTCAGAAGGAGTCTCGAGGACTGCGTCGCTGAAGCCAACAAATACGCGCTCGATTGGCAGAACGCCGGGTTTTTCGGGAAAATAATCCTCTGGTTCAAAAGGCCGAAATTCCTGAAGCTCATGAAGAAAGACGCGAAAAACGTGGGCAAGGCCGCTGATATGATTATCGAAGGCATCGATGCGCATCTCGAGAGGAAGGTCTCCCAGCTCGAAGCAGAGCAGAAAGCCCTCGCTTCGCTGAAACAATAAGCTGTCCCTACGACCTGTAGGCGCATGCCTCCAAGACCTGCCGGCTGATGCTTATGCAGAACCAAAGGAAGACCCCTGGCCTGAAGATACTGAGCCTGGAGTCCCCGCTTTCTGAATTCAACAGCCCAGCCCCAGGCAGCACGAAAAGCGCACTCAGAATCGCATCCGATATCCTCCAGGCGCGTTCCTGCATGGCAGAGACCATTCTGCCCATTGACAAGGGGCCGTACCGCGACAAGGAAGGCCGTCTTGCCGAATTCGTGTCTAAAAGGTTCTGCCGCTCCGCTTTCCCTGATGGCGACAGCCTCGCCGCGGGTATTGTCCGGGCCATCATCGATGAAAGGCAGTTCATGGTCGATGAATCCCTTCCTCTCCCGAATGTCCTGCCGACTCCCGGGGAGATACTGAGCCAGGAGAAAGAGAGGCGATTGGGAAGCAAGAGCGGGAGCGGCGCCTTCCATTTCGTGGATGTCGTAGAGGTGCTCTCGCTTTCCACAGCTGTGCTGCGCCAGCGCGGGTTCAGGGACGCATTCCCTGCCTTCTCCTTCGAATTCATAGAGAGCGAGAAGAAGACCGGAAGCTTCATCGAACCGCTGATAGCGGTATACGGGAATTTTTCTGAAGAGCTCATGCCTTTCAAGCTGGTCCACTTCGTGGAAAAGCCGGCGGATGCGACCCAGATAGTCCTGATAGGAGATGAGGTGATGTCCGGGCTCCAGAGCGGGGTGCTCGCCAAGATACGCGCAAACCGCTACATCAAGCGGGCGATGCCACTGATAAGGAAGGAGCATGCGGTAGACCCCGAGGATATGAAGAAGAGCCTCGGCTATGTCAGCGAGGCGCTTTATGACTGCTACAAATCCTGGCCGGAATCTTTCTTCATAGACGAGATGCTTTCCAACATAGAGCGCGTCTTCAAGAATAAACTGAGGTCAGGGCGCATAATAAAGCCCGCATCTGTCTCGAGCGGGATGATGAAAATCATACACAACGGTCTCTATGAAAATATCATGCAAGCCTCCCACGGCTTTCTGGGAACCAAATCGAACTGAACCGCCCGCCTTGGCTTCGATTGATATATTTTATATATTTTTGTGAATATACTTCACTATTCATGGAACGAAAAAAAATGTTGGCAGGCGCGCTCGTCGCCGCCGGGATATCCTCTTTCTCATGCGCTGGTGAGCGCGGAAGCATCGGATTCGTGAGCAGCCCGAGGAGCGGGAGATCCGCGGATCCAATACTGGAGACGAATATATCAATCTCATATTGCAAGAGCATTCCGGCAAAACCGAAAGCCCTCCAATGCACCAAGGCCGCCAGCCGCGTCTATACTGATTCCATAATGGAGCAGAGGGACGAATGCCCGCCATCAAGCTCGGATATCATCTGCGGGCATAAGCTGGTCGGGGCAAACCTGGAATCGTCAGGCAATCCGGTCTCAACCCTGCGCCAGAAAGCCTCTGCGTTATACGATTCGGTCCTTTCTGAGACCGCTTCCCGCGACTGCGCCGACCCTGCGACGCTCGCTTCGGTGAAGAGCGTCAATGCGGATTATTCGCTTGTAAGGAAATCCGATAGGGATCCAATCTTCTCGAGCAAGGAGAAAACGATAGATGAGAAGCACGAGACATTCACTGTCTCCCTGTTCTGCAGCGGGTTCGGAAAGAAGCAATGAATTTTTAAAAAAATATTCGGGCCTCAGATTGACCTCCCTGCGGTCGGTCAATACGGCCCGTTTTTCGTCAGGATAAACTCGAAACTCCCAACACTAGGCTTAGGAAAATCGGGCCCGGAGGGATTTGAACCCTCGACCCCTAGGTATCCCCTGCGTTCAGGAGAAGGCATTCGAAGCCTAGTGCTCTGATCCATATCAGAGAAAGACGCGGCCGCTATCATCTGCCGCCTCAATCCTAGCTGAGCTACGGGCCCTACTGAGACGCTTTTATCTACTAGATAAAATAAGCCTTCGCTTTGCCTCGCCTCACGGCCTCATTTCGTCAGGACTTCGCAGCCATCGGCTGTGACGAGGATGGTGTGCTCCGACTGGGATACCAGTCCCTTCCCCGCATCCCGCAGCACGGGATATCCCCGCAGGAAGTGGTTCTGGAGAAGCTCCTTGAGCGCAGCGCTCACAAGCAGTTTCGAGCTGAATTCCTTCCTTACCCACCGCTCGGCGAACGGGAGCATGCCGTAGTTCTGTATCACATGCTCGATTATCTTCCTCGACTGCCTCATCCTGACATTCGATGGGGCGTAGATGGAGAATATCTCGACCTGCTCCAAATCCTCGACATAGCCGGCGCCAGTCGTCGCGAAAGGTTCGACCGCGAAGATATCCCCCTCGACAAACTGGTACGGGTCGTTCGACTTGATGTTCGGTATCTCGACCCCGGCATGAAGCTCGTTGGATTTTATCATGTGCCCGGTCAAATTCGCGATGGGCTTGAAGCCCTTTCCCCTGATGGTGTCCTCTATCTTCGCCCCGACCTCGCCCACAGCCACACCGGGTCTTATCATGGCGATAGCATTCTGGAGCGCCTCCTCCGAGGCCTTGACCAGCTCTTCGTTCTTGCCTGACAGATCAATCGTATATGCCGTATCCGACAGGGCGCCATTGAGGTCGATCCCGAGATCTATCTTCACCAAATCGTTATCATCGAGCGAAGCTTCTGATTCGAATTCAGGCGTATAATGCGCGGCGATGTCGTTTATCGAGATATTGACAGGGAACGCCGGCTTCCCCCCTTCTTCCGCGATCATCTGCTCCACGGTCTCGGCGATATCGAGCAGGGATTCGCCTACCATGATGAGGCGCTTGCTATCCTCTCTGACTCTGGCAGCTTTGCGGCCGCTTTCCCTGAATGCCTCTAATTCAGCATCATCCATTTCAATCACGACAGGAACAATACGTATTCTCGAATATTTTTTAATGGAACCAGAAAAAATCCCCGGCCCGAGCCCTCTATCTCACCCGACCAGGATATGCGCGCTATGGAGCCAATCCAATACCTCATCCCTCTTCAGTACAGACCCCACGATGTCCGATGCCATGACGGTGTCATTGGCATGGATTTCAAGAAGATATCCATTATCCTCCATGCTCTCGCCTTTCCGCTCGAGCATTGAAAGGGCGCTCTTGAGAACGCTTTTAGGAACCTGCCCGAAGTCACCGCAGAGTCCTCCTGCGATGATTTTGCGCACTTCCAGAGGCTCGTGAACGATTCTCAGGACGCCGCCCCCAAGAACGAGGACGTCCGGGTCCTTCAGCTTTCGAAGACGCCCCAGCAACGGTAGTATGTGTTCGTGTTCCATGAGCGCGAGTTCAGCAATATCGGGCTCCAGGTTCGCATAGATGATGCCGTAAAGCTTCACCCTGTCCATATTGGCTCCGCTTGCCCCTACGACAAATTTTCCGCTGTTCTTAGTGGCGAAGCCGACCTCCTTCCAGTCATGCCCGTCGTGATCGGCACCAACGAGGACGGGTCTTTCATAAAAAACAGTTCTCTTCGGAGTCAGGCTGGCCATCTCAGGAGCGAAACTATCGAACTTGGGTTTATGGACAGCTGTTCTCATTCCCCCGCCTTAAGTATATCGGGTGCTGATATGTTTATAAACAGGTTTTTTCAATATTTATAACACGAATCTATGTTTTTCACAACGAAAATATGGCACCCCAATGCCCTCAATCCGCGTAACCTATCATAAAATAATCCCGCTCGCGAATAACAACCGAAACGATTTCCATGGCCGACGTAGCCCAATTAGTGAGGGAACGGTTCGGCGAGCTTACCGAGATACAGAAACTCGCCATCCCCAGGGTCCTTGCCGGCGAAAATGTCCTGATACTCGCGCCCACAGGCTATGGAAAGACAGA
>CAILMU010000125.1 GCA_903835325.1 uncultured Microcaldota archaeon
CCGAAGATGATTCATTCCATCGGCCATGGCGTGGGTCTGGAGATACACGAGTCGCCTAGGCTGAACCTGAAATCCGATGATCCGGTGTCTGGTGCTGTCGTCGCCATCGAGCCCGGGGTCTATTTCAAACGCTACGGCATGAGGTACGAGGAGACGGTTTATAACGACGGGAAGAGGGCGCGGATTTTATAAAAATACAAATTGCAGGAGGAAGGATTTGAACCTTCGAAGGCACTAAGCCACAAGATCTTAAGTCTTGCGCGTTTGACCGGACTTCGCTACCCCTGCGAAAAAGGATAAGTATCTCTTCAGCCTAATGCGCTTTTTATCCTTTCCGCGTGCGTCTCGAGCGGGCCGTGATCTCGCTCGACCTGCGCTTTCAGCACCGGATCCACCCTCGCGAGTTCTGCCATGTCCGGCAGATATTCAGGAGGCACGAGAATCGCTCTCTTCGCCGCGCGGAGCCGCGAATCCACGAAATCCCTCATGAACATGATTTCCTCGGCGCTCGACTGGTAGTCGAAATTCATCGCATACGAGCGCATCAATCCCCTTGCGATTTCGATATCTATCTCATTTATCCGAAAGAGCTCGCCCGCATGCACTTCCTGCTTCCTGAAAAGGATATGCAAAAGGATGGGGTCTGTCTTGTCTGAAAGGCAGGGTTGCACGCAAGGTGTCAACCAGCATCCTGAACCTGCATCTATCATCAACACGAGCGCACCCTGCTGCTGATGGAACTCGAGAAGGCCTTTCGTGTATCTGATCCCCCGCACGTCATTTCCTTGGCCGATGAAATTCGATTCGAGTATCGTCCCCCTCGCCCATGCCCCGTACCCGAGCTTTTCCGCATCCTCATGCGCCAGACCATGGCGCAAAGGATAGAACATATCTGAAATCCCGATAGGGGCCGGTCCAGAACCATATCTATTTCTCAGGAATTTCGCATCAGCGACGGCTGTATACAGGTTGTAAACGACCGCGCTATGCTCGTTCATCGGCATCGTGGCGAAAGAGGTGAATCCTATGACTTCGCGTCCCCGCAAAGCAAGGATATCATGATAGCGCAGTTTCCCGTATTTCCCCTGCAGTTTTTCTGAACCATCTACCCTGTTCATCTCAAGAAGCGAACCGACCATCTCTGAGAGGGGGCTCTGCTCATCCGGATTGGGGAAGCTGTGGCGATAGAGCTGCCAATAATCCTCCGGCTCGAAATCCCGTTTCCCTCTGGGGCAGCGAAGCTCTACAAAGCGATCGACAATAGGCGCTTCTATAATTCTCTTTTCCCTATCGGTTCCGCAGAAGCGTTTGAACTCTTTCGGGTCGAGTTCCCTGTTCCTGACTGCCGGCTTGTATGTCATCAAAAAATAATGATAAAAAGTGATTAAAAATGTATGTTATCCGAACATCGCCCCGCCTTCGCTCGCGGAGGGCCCCTTGCGCCTGCTAATCTTGGATTTGATGACCGCTTCCTTGATGGATTTGGATAGCTCCTGGGCTTCCTTGTCAAGGTCTTTGGTGTCTATCGCCAGGCCGGTCATCTTCGTCAAGGTCCTTATCACCCTGGCAGCGGCCTGTGGATCCAGGTACTCCTCTGAAGATTCAGCCAGGATAGTCGTTATCGGGAAGTTCTCCAGCGTGCCCTTAGCCAATAGGATGCCGGTAACCCCTGTTGTCGCACCCTCTTTGATTGGTTTCGCGAACTTTCGCGCTATCGCATCCTTGACAGCCTCGCGGTTGCTCGATACGACATACACCTCGCCTTTCTCCTCCTTGAGCGAAATCCCGCCGAGCGAGATTATGGAGGAGGCGTCTATCGATTTCGCGAACGTGTAAATCTTCTCGGCGACATCGAGCGAGGATGAGACCGGTATAGTCATCTCGGAAAGTATCACAACGACATTGAATTTCTCAGAGAAATGGATGCGCGCGGCAGGCATTGGCTTGTAATCATGGATAGCGGCAAGCGGGGCGAAATCAGGGCTCGAGAGGTACCCGCCGAAACCCATCTGCAAAGATTCGACTATCTGGGATGCGGCCACGCTTCCCACGAGGCCTGTCCCTGGCAACCCGATTATCAATAAGGGTCTCTTCAGCTTTTTCATATCCGCTGTCTTTTTTATCTCGACATCGCCCATGCTATCTATGGGGCTAGCAAGTCTTTTATAAGGTTCGCATCAAAGAATTTCTTGTATGTCTTTCAAGCAGGAAAAAGTGTCCATGCCCATGTCCTCGGCCGGCATCATAGGCTTCTCATCGGACATGAAGATAGAAGGAATGGAGATAGACCCGAAGATGCTCGTGATAGCCATCTTCGTGCTGGTCGTCATCGTGAAAGTGGCGTCCTTATTCAGTGGTTAGGTTTTCTTCCGGTATTCTACTCTCTTCAGGAGCACTATGTCTTCAGCCGGAGCACCAGGTGGCGTTGGACTAAGGAGTACTATGGCCAACGCAGATGTTCAGGCTCCTCTTAGACACTCTACCCTCTTGCTCTTGCCAGACGGCTTTTCAAAAACTAGAAGAGCCCCTTTATCTTATCCCCTAAATCTTCCCTTGTCTTTTCATCGGCAAGCACCAGGACCTTCAACCTGTCTTCTTCCGATTCCTTGAGCGAGCGGACCAGCCGGGACATGCTTGTGATCTGCCGTATCCCCTCATCCGTCTTGACCTTCAGGGAGATAGGTTTGAAGAATCCGCGGGGATAATCGATGATGATATCGTGGCCGAGCTTCTGCGAGAACTTGCGCGACTGGTCATCAGCTTTCTTTATGCTCCAGCCTTCCTTCGAAAGCGAGATGACCTCCTTGTAGAGCCTCCTCTGGAGCAATGCATCTGCGAATGGTTTCCCTTTCTTCGATTTCAGCATGACCGTGAATGCGGCATCGTCGTCCATCTCGGAAAAGTCCTTTGGCATCACGACCCCGTCCTCGATAGCGCCTTCCATGGCACGATAAAGCATCGCAGTCGCAATGCGCACCGTCTTGTGCAGATACACTGCCGAGAACATCATGAACCTGGCTATCAGGAGATATTCAGCGGCTTCGAGCCCTCCTTTCGTTATGCAAAGGCCTTCCTTCTCCATCGTGAGCGTATGGACTATCCTATCGATATCTATGATGCCATATGCGACTCCTGTATTCAGGGCATCCCGTTTCAGGTAATCCATCCGGTCGGAACCGAGATCGGATGTGATGATGCTCCCGTATGCCGAGTTTTCGATATCCGCGATCTCTTTAGGATGATAATTCTCCGAGATGATGTCCGCTATCTCGCCCTTGCATATCCTTCTCCTTCCGACAGCCTCATGGCCGCCGGTGTATTCGGCTATGACATCCTCGCCTTCATGCGAGAACGCGCCGTGGCCTATGTCATGCAGGAGGCCGTATAGCCTCACCTTGGCCCTGTCCTCCTCTTCGAGGCCTACCCTCTCGGCTATCACCCCGGAAAGGTGCGCTGTCCCGAGCGAGTGCTCGAAGCGCGTATGGTTGGCGCAAGGATATACGAGATTGGTTATCGACATCTGTTTTATCCTGCGCAATCTCTGGAAGCATGAACTGTCAATCACCCGTCCCTCGAGCTCGCTGAACTCGATAGTCCCATGCACTTCATCGCGTATCATCATGCAAGCATCCTTGGTTCAATTTATCGGCGCGAACACGCCCTTGCGCCGTTCTATCACATCGCCGTTCTCGGCCATTATCCTGAGAACCGCCCTGCAGCCGTCAGGCTCCAGGTTGCCGGCCTGCGCTATCGCATCCACGGTCATATCATCCTTGAGCGCAGGAGATATCCTGGATTCGGCCTTGGAGAAATATTCCCTTGTCACGATATAGAGCTTCCCGTCGAATCCCATCACGCCCAGGACATTCCCGCTCTTCATCCTCGGAGCGAGCGCTTCGGAGAGGTTCCTCTCCTCGTTCCGGTCGTTCACGACAAGGAACCCCTGGCTGTTGAGCGTAGCGATAGACGCTGACGGTCCGGGGCTCTGGACGGGCGCACGCACGGAAGCGCCCGAACCGCCATACGAATTCGAATTAGTATATGGCGCTGATGCCGCGAGCGTTGCAGGGCTATTTGTTTTTTCGCCATTCTGCGGATTCGCATTTCCCTGATTCGATGAAAACAGCATCGGGTAGATGCTATCGTTAATGTTATAGACGCCGTCCTTGTACTTGTTCCCCCGGAAGACGTTCACAAGCCCCCGGGTCTCCAATTCGCTTAATGTGACCATCTCGTCTTTGGAGAGCGCCTTGCCGACCTGCTCGGGGGTCCGGTTCTCGAAGCGTATGGCAAGGAGCTTCTTCAATAGCGCCCGCTCGTCCTCCTTGATGGCCGGCCTCTTCTCTCCGGCACCACCGGCAGATTTTGCTTCGTTCGTTATCTTGCCGTGCTCGGCTTCCTTATCGCCCGTTTTGAGGGGCAATGCAATCAGATAATACCCTTCTTTCAATTGGTAAAGCTCGAGCTCGTCATGGTTGCGCATCACTTCGGGCAGTTCTATGAAGCAGCGGTCCTGCTGCCTGAGAATCCGGGCCTTTGCCATATGATATTATCTATCTGCCTGTTCTTTTAACGGTTTGTGCGACGTTCTTGCCGGGCTGTGAATGATCGGGCTTATCGGCATCGGTGTCATGCCTTCTTGTCACCGCCAAGAATGCGCTCGGGAGCGGTTCCTCGGGGCAGTCGTCCCAGTCCATCCCGGCCATCGCCTTCTTGTTGGCTATCTTGGCCAATGCGGTCTGGGCGCCTGCGCCAATCTCGCTCCTGGGGCTGTAGCGGTCTATCATCTTCCTGAGGATGTATTCCACCCTCTCGTTCGAGATATTGGATATCCCGAAGATGGCCTCTTCCCTGATTATCGTATTCTGGCTAGTCATGGCATGAAGGAGCGCGTTCTCTATGTCGAATTTGATGTCCCGGACGACCCTTTTCGCTTCGTTCTGGCCTATCGGAGCGATGCCGTGCGGATCCACCTGCTCTTGTTTCGGGAAAGGATCTGAGACGGCCATATTCACGAGCCCGCCGTTCTTTCCCTCTGCCCAGCATCGGATATTATTGGTCGGGACTGTCTTTGGGCTGGTAATCGCCACAGGTATCTCTTCGCTGATGCCCTCTCCAGCTCCCATCAGCCTGTTCACCCTGTCCAGGTTATCTGTGACTGAAGTCAGGGTCTTGATTGCCATCATGATATCCGGGTCGCCCGGATCAGTGAGGATATCCTTCTTGCCAAGGATTATCGATATCGCTTCATAAGTGGTATTGATGAAATACTCCTGAGGCCCGTCTTTCGGGTATTTACCAAGCACGGTCTCCTTGGTCATATTCGCCGATTCGAGTTCGTTCTCAACCCTGGAGCCTCTGAGGATGATGTCCGCCTTGCCCCGCGCGCTCGAAGGGGACGCCATGCTGTAAAGGATGGTCCGGAGGTGCTCTTTGGCTCCGTCATCGCCTATCAAGCCGAGCATCTCCACCGCCTTCATAGCGACCCTATGATCATTCGCCCTGCTGCTGTCGTAGAGCTTCAGGACCGCTTTCTTTGCGAGATTCAGATACGTCTCGACCGTCTCGCCATCCATCCCTGTCTTGCCCTGGTTGAGTTCAAGAATCCTTGCCTCTATCTCCGAGACTAACTGCCCGCTGTCGCTTTCCCTGCTTCCAACGGCCAGCATGAACAGCGAATTGAACGCGTTCCTTACCTCTCCGCTCTGCCAGGGGAGCTCGGCGATCTGGCTCGCGAGGTAAATGAGCGAGGAGCGCTCCTGTTCAGCCTCTTTCTTCAGCGAGCCCTCTACCAGGGCTTCCCAGACGTCTATGACGTCGTTCTCGTAGAAATCGAACCTTGGGAGGCTCCCTTTCGCGTTCTGGCTCGGAGGCTGCCAGTTCGGATCGTACTCATGCGGTTCGTTGAATGAATCCGGGTCGTTCTTGAGCGACCGGAGTACCCCGCCTATCACTGTCTGGGCGTGGCTGATGCTCTCGTACTCGCATCGCTTCAACCCTTCCAGTGACTGGTAGTCGATTATCATATCGTTGGTCTCCCATAACAGCCTCTTGGCTAGGCTGGCGTGGTTTGATTTTTCTGGTCTGTTGCATATTATGACATTTCATATATATAAACATTCCGTTTATCGCCGACATCCAGCGGAATCTGCCCCGGATGCCGTCCTCAGCAAGCGCTCCGCGGTTTTTTTAATCCTAAGCGGCATTATCCATCCATGTCGATTTCTCCATTCGAAGAACGCTACAAGACAGAAATGAATTCGGTCATGGACGACTGGGCCAGGATCCAGAAATGGATGGTCGTAGAGGTGGCGCTCGCGAAAGCGCATGCCAGCCTCGGGAACATCCCGAAGGATGCGCCAGCCAAGATTGAGGCTGCAGCGACAAGGGTGAAGAAAGAGCGCGTGGATGAGATAGAGTCGCAGATACACCACGACCTGATGGCGATGGTGAACGCCCTCACAGAACAGGCCGGGGATGCGGGCAAATACGTGCATCTTGGCGCGACGAGCTATGATATCGAGGATACGGCCACAGCCCTTGTGTTCATGGAGGCTATCGAGCTGCTGGACAAGGATTTTGCCGGATTGGCAGCGGTCCTCAGAACGCTCGCGCTTGACCACAAATCCCTTGTCTGCATCGGGCGCACCCACGGCCAGCACGCCGTCCCGACGACCTATGGTATGAAATTCGCCCTCTATTACCAGGAGCTTGCCCGGGCTCGGGAACGCCTGAACGAATCCAAGAAGCGCATAGCTGTCGGCAAGATGTCCGGCGCTGTCGGCACCATGGCGACATTCGGAAAAGACGGGCCGAAGATACAGAAGCTGGTCATGAAAGAGCTCTCTTTAGACGCCGCCAAGGTGACGAACCAGGTCATCCAGCGCGACCGCCACGCAGAAGTGCTTTCGGATCTCGCGCTTTGCGCAGCGATGATGGAGAAGGTGGCTAAGGAACTCCGGAACCTCCAGCGCACCGAGATAGCCGAGGTCTATGAATCGTTCGCCTCGAAGCAGGTCGGTTCATCTACCATGCCTCATAAACGCAATCCCCACAAAAGCGAGCGGGTCTGCTCGATAGCCCGATTAGTGCGGGCGAATGTCATGACAGCGCTCGAAAACATCCCGCTCGAGCACGAGCGCGATTTGACCAACAGCGCGAACGAGAGGGCGATATTCGCCGAGAGCTTCATAGCGACGGATTTCATGGCGCTGGAGCTCACGAAGATCCTTTCAGGCCTCAAATTCTACGAGGACAACATAAAACGCAACCTTGAACTGACCCATGGCCTCATCATGGCCGAGAGGCTCATGATAAAACTGACGGAAAAAGGCATGGGCAGGCAGGAGGCGCACGAGGTGGTTAGGACGCTATCTCAGGAAGCGTTCGAGGGAAAGAAGCACCTGAAGACGATTGTCCTTGAGCGCAAACTGCTGGACAAGAGCGAAGCGGAAGCGATTTTCGACTACTCGACATATATCGGGAGCGCTGTGAAGATCGTTGAGGATGCGGTGAAGGATTAATGCTCTATCTCTTAGCTTCGGATTCCAGAATATCGTGAACATCATAATCAATAGGGACCAGCCTCGATACTTGTTCAGTGTCTCCGCAATTTCCAATATCGATTCTCGCTTTTTGGTGCTTCTTGAAGCCTTCTAGCAGATTATTGAAATGGCCGGCTCCGGACCGTGTGCCTTCTGCACTGAAAATCCAAAGGCCAGGCGGGCCACCGTATTTTATCATCATCAATGCTATCTCATAAAATGACTTGGGGAAAATTGTCTGCATCCCTGCTCCATGCTCGATATGGCTTGCGCGGACCGCCCAGATGAACGAGAGATCATATGCGGCATCGACCGCTCTCGTCGTATCATCCATCGAATAGATATGCCCGAGAAGCCGGCCGATATTTATCCCTTCCACCTCGAAGAAGACTGTCTTGCCTCCTGATAGATGGTAATTGGCTTCAGGGTGAGGGATGATCAGGCCTGCTTTCTTCAATCTCCTGACCGCCCCAGCCAAATCAGGATTCAATTCATGCTCTTTCTTATCAGACGATCTGAGCAGCGAATAGCGACGACCATCATCACACATCGCATAGAACCTTGACATCGTCTTTTTCCTCCTCTGGACGACATTGTTGTCATCGCCGACGAAATCCGAATACATCGCGGCATAGCGCTCGCCTTCCTTCTCGAACAAGCGTAGTTCGGATGCGTCTATGAAATTCTCAGGGAAGAGCGTCCTGGCTAGGCGGAGGGCCATGAACTTCATGATATGATATGACGTATAGGAAGGTTCACTGACAGATTCCAACTCGCTTCGGATTTTAATCAACTGGTGCGTCTGGTAGTTTCTGGAAAGGTCCCTGATCTTGAAGGTCGCTGTTTCGCAATCATGCGTTTTACCGTATCTCTGGAGCCTCTCGACCATGCCGTCATGAAGCTTGCCTGGCGTATGGATCCTGCTGACCGTAGCTTCATCTGTCTTGCAAAGGAGTTTGCGCTTCCCCTCTGGTGGGGGGATGTGCCTGACTAGCATGTGTTATTACTTGTTATAAAATGTATTTATAATACAACAGCAAAACGTATGGGTCCCTCTTCGAATCCCAACAGAAATCACTAACTATAACATTTATAAACTGTTTTCGCCCTAATAAAGACTCATGTACAAGAACCTCGTGATCCTGCTTATCGTGGCGGGGCTCATCAGCGCCTATTCCAGCCTTTCTATTTCCAGCGCGCTGACGACCTCGATCAAAACAGTGCCGTCGTTATCCGGCTCAGGCACCTCATCCGGAACATCCGGAGGACCATCGACAGGTTATGAGAGCGATACGTCCGGCTCCTCATCGAGCGGAAGCTCATCCTCCCAGCCGTCGACCGGTTCAGAGGACAGCTCTTCAGGTTCATCGTCAACCGGCAGCGGCTCTGTCTCAACAGGCCCTTCTACTGGATACGAGCCAGGATACACCGCGCCACCGAGCAAATCAAAGACCACAATCCCGATTATTCAACCGATACCGGCCGCATCGATACCCCCTGTGACCACCGCCCCTCCGACGGATTCCGGAAGCAACTCCGGCGGCAAGGTCGCCTACCCTATAACCAACCCCGGGCCTGTCTCGATTTCGCAGGCGGCCATCAACGCCATACAGGTATCCCAATATTCCAATCCAGACGACCCCTCGACTGGAAGCGAGGACAACAGCGTCTCGCCCCCGTCCAGCAGTTCTTCGACAAGCTCCGGCTCATCCGGCCCTTCGACTGGTTATGAACCTGGATACACTGCCCCATCAAAAGACAAAAGCAGGATCTCGATTTCACAGGCAGCGATAAACGCGATACAGCAGTCGCAGTTCACCAGCCCTGATGACCCTTCAACAGGAAGCGAAGGCACTGGCTCGACGAACCCGCCATCCGGCGGCTCAAGCACCACTTCGCCTGGCACATCCGGTCCGGCAACCGGTTCAGAGGACAGCTCATCCGGCGCCTCTTCAGGTTCCGGTTCATCCTCAGGCAGCGGCTCAGTCTCTACCGGTCCATCAACTGGATATGAGCCAGGATACACCGCGCCATCCGGGAGCGGGAAAGCGCGGGTTCCTTCAGCAAAACAGCCGATAGCGCCCATTCAGACCATGCCCCCGGCATCTGTCTCAGGGAGCGGTTCTGGAAGCGCCTCCAGCGGTGCGGTGAA